>NZ_JAHHPQ010000799.1:0-1268 GCF_024606245.1 Endozoicomonas sp. SESOKO2 | reverse complement strand
ATGAGACTGTCAATAAACTGGTCAAAGTCTTTCTGTAAAGGTTCACCCGCGCCTGCCGGAAGCGTTAAAATCTTTGGTTCACGGGTATTGTCGAAGTTATTAATGTAAATCCAGTCGTCTGGTGGCGTCTGGCGCTTGGCTTCAGATTCCAGGTATTTTCTCAGATAGGACATCCTTCCCGTACCGGACTCCCCCATTACATAGATGTTGTAGCCCGTTCGATGCATGGCGACGCCGAACTGAATGGCGCTGGTTGCTCTTTCCTGGCCGAGGATGCCGACGTATTTCTCAAGATCGTCGGTGGACTTGAACCCAAGTTCTTTGACCGGCTGTTTCGCAATGAGTTGACTGGTTGAAAGTTTAAGCTTTTTCACTAAGGCCTGCCGTTAACTAATGAGTTCTCTGAATTACTTGTATGTTGCAGAGCGTTGAAATGATCAATCAAAAGCAGCTCTACTTTGATGGATTGTTAACCTCCCGGAAAAACCATTAGCCGGTAGGCTGTCAGGTCATCAGTCTCTTCGGATAACCCGTAGGGATAGCATAATGCTTTTTTTATCCCACTGTCATGAATTCTGTTGCCAATTAAGGTTGGAGGATAAAAGCAGCTTTTTTAACGGTTATTTGTTACAAGAACGTGCTTCTCATTTTCTGAGGAATAGCGTTAACTTAAACGATGAGATATTCATTGCGATAGTTGAAGTGACGTCGAGAAAAAATTGTCCGATTGCTTCACAATAGAAAGTTGTGCATTAGTATCGGGTTGTTCGTGTATGCATCTTTCCGAAGGTCCTCTGAGGTTGCCAGGAAATTGAGGTCATCATGTTAAGATTTCTGTCATGCCTGCTAACAGCGTTCTTTATTTTTGCATCACTCAGTGCTCAGGCTTCAGCGCAAGTGGTTAAAGAATTGCAGAAACTGGTGGGAAGTTTGCCTACGGGTAGTGTTCACTCTATCCAGGTTAAGGACCCTGCCAGTGGCCGTGTTATTTTTGAACAGGGGGCCCTGAAGCGGGACATAGCCCTATTCCGCGAAGCCGGTTCCCTCAGCTTTACCCCTATGCATCAAGGTAAGGCTATGGACGAGACGGAATTTGCCCAGCTTCCGGATAAAAAACGGTCCAAATTTAACAAGGATATCAGTGAACTGGAATCTATACTGAACGACTCACTGGTTGAACTGCCCCAATGGAAACGAGAGTCCAACGAAAAGCTGCAGAAGCTTAATCAGGAAACCATTGATCAGGCTCTGGAGCCTCTGCTCAAGTC
>NZ_JAHHPQ010000798.1:0-2767 GCF_024606245.1 Endozoicomonas sp. SESOKO2 | reverse complement strand
TCAAGCTGATGACCACGGAAGATTATTTGCACGCCATTATTTACCACAGTGATGGGCGACTGTCCGTGTTTACTTATCAAGATCAGGTCAATATCTATCGTTTTGACACCACCATTCAACCTGCAGCAGCAAAGTCTATGCGCCCTGTTTTTGTTGGTGATAAAGTCTATCTGGCTGTTGAAAATGCTTATGTTGAGGGAGGTAGCCGGCAGGTACAGATGCAAGCAATTTCACTGGGTCTTGAAAACTATAACTATCAAAAATCCGCTGTCGCTTTATCCTCTGCGGGATCATCTTCGGCCATTCAAGGTGGGGGAATTAGGCTTATTAGAACGGGCACTGTGTTGGCTGTATCGGTTGCAGTTATCGTGGCCATTAAGAAGTTTTAAAGACAACCACTTGAAACAAAAATGGAAACTTCTGAGTTGCCCCCTGCTCAAAATTAAGTTTTTAATGGCTATCTGCATGATGATTCATTGTGGTCTATACATACGAATGCTGAATACGAGTACGAATATTTATTCTATCTGTGGTTGTGCCTCAATGAACAAAAACGTGATAAAAAATCAAAATCGGCAAAGCTTGGTTATCAGCAAAAAGCCACTAGCATTATTACTGTCACTTGTCGTTTTTTTTCCAAGCTGGAACAATTGCGCCGACACTATTGAGCTGGACAATAATAATTTCAATCAATATCTGAATGCCGAGCACCCGGTCAAAGGTCGCTATCGGTTAATCGGTGATATTGACCTGAGCCGATTCATTCCCTGGAAACCCGTAGGCAATACCTCTAATCCGTTTTCTCTCATCCTGTATGGCAACGGCCATGTTATTTCCAACCTTGAGGTTGCAACGTTAGCAAATAACACTGCCTCAGGATTGTTCGGGTCATTGCAAAACAGCACCATCAGGCAGATCCTGCTAAAACAACCAAAAGTGACCAGCACCGGAAATATGAGCCCAACGGGTGCACTGGTGGGAGAGTTGAAAGGCAGCAGGATTGAAGAGGTGGTCAATTATGCCGGTACCATCAAAACGTCAGGGTTTCGCAGTCATGCCGGAGGTTTAGCGGGCAGTGTTTCTGATAGCGTCATACGCGATAGTGTCAACACCGGCACCGTTCTTACAACCGGTCCTGCCAGCACAGGTGGCATTGCTGGATTTGCAAGTCGGGCATCGTCCCTGTCAAATGCCCTGAATACCGGAAAAATAGTCTCCAGAAATTTACATTCCTCGCCTGCCGGCGGCATTGTCGGTACCCTGAAAGGCGACAGCCTTGCTAACAACAATGTCAATACCGGTGAAGTTAATGTTGGCTTTACCGAATATTCCGGGGGCATCGCAGGAGAAGCAGAAGCAGCGGAGGTATTATATAACCTCAACACTGGAAACATTGCCTCAGATTATTCGAGAGCCTACTGTAGGCTAGGTGGAAGCAGTGGTGGAATAGTGGGGCACGCCTCCAGGCAAAGCCTGGTCAGCAAAAATCTCAATACGGGTAGCATTTTTACCAGGGATTGGCGTACCTACGGAGGAGGAATAGCAGGAGATGTAGTCAACACTACTGTTATTCAAAATGTTAATGCCGGAACGGTCACGACTCACGACTATCAGTCATCTGCCGGGGGAATTACCGGAGAAGCTGCTGAAGGTTCAGGCATTCGGGACAACCTGAATGCCGGAGCAATCATAACAAAAGGTGTGAATGGTCACTTGGGTGGTATTACCGGGGCTGCCACTCTTTCAACCTCAGTGTACAACAATGTTAATACAGGGTCGGTTGAAGCCCGGGAAATCTATAGCTATGAAAGCGGTGGAGCGGGCAGAGTTTGGAGAGCAGGTTCCATTGAGCATAACCTGGATACTTTCACAAAGTATCAATGGATCAGGAGAGGTAGTGGATTTAATGGACGCAATCAAGGTGTCATAAGACTATCGAAAAGTGCCCTCAAATCAAACGTAACCCTATTGAACAGCACGCTCTGGAATGCCGGTGATGCCTCACAGCTTCCAATGCTCAGAGGCATTAATACTCCCTACCGTGAACTTGCCCGAATAAATGGTACCAAACAAACAAACAATCAGTTCCCGTCGGCCCTGAATGAGTTTGCAGATCCCGGTGGTGCTTCAAATGCCACCTCTTTTAATCGTACTGTCTGGAACAATCGGGATGGCTATTTGCCGTTTCTGAAAGTTTTCTCCAAACCACAAACATCACTGGCCGGGATTGACTGTACAGAAGGGGGATTTGATTGCGGCAAGGAGAATACTCCGTCAGCGATACAGTCTTCAACCACCTATTCTCAAGGCTTGTCAGGTAACTGCCCGCCACCAGAAGGCACGCCACTCTTTCAAGCGTATGATCCTGAAAACCAGCAGGTGTATGTTGTCATTCAACCTGAGCCGTCTTCTGAAGGGGCTTCCACAGGAGTTATTCTGGCACGCTATAAAGGTTCTGAACTGGATCAACAATTTGGACGGTGCGGCGTTGTAACTTACACCACCTCTTCCGACTACTCTGGAATACTGGATTCCTACCCGTCTTTGACTGGGCAGGTTATTCACGAAAAGGCAAGTTCTCACCTGTTTCTTGTTGCAACAACACAGTCAGGAAAAGCAGTTCTATTCGAGTTCTCGTTAAGTGCTGCCCAGAGCTACCGGGCAGAATTCACTGTACGTAACGACCTATTCCCTGAAAATGTACAAATTAAGGATACCGCTTATCATCAGGGCGTCATGTATTTAACAGGCACCCTCGATAACAGCC
>NZ_JAHHPQ010000797.1:0-1074 GCF_024606245.1 Endozoicomonas sp. SESOKO2 | reverse complement strand
GTCGCCATGAGCTTTCAATCTTTTCAGGATGATACCGTCAGGGTTGAGTACACTCCCGGTCAGCCCGGGGGCGTGGTGGCAGGACAGTCTGGTAACAAACCCCACCGCATTGATATTTCTCGTATAGAAAGACCTGACAACTCTCTATTTTCTCAATACTTTCCCGGAACGGTCTCAAGTCAATTCGTCCTGCAGAGGAACAAAAAAAACAACGGCTATTCGGAAACAAGACTTGATGATGCGAATCCCCGGACAGGCGGTGGCGGTCAGCGACTCAGTGATGACCAGGTTTCAGCACTCAGAGAGATGGTGACACAGCTGGAAGACCTATTACTCTGCCCCGTGGATGTGGAATTTGCCATCGATCATCAGGATCGCCTGTTTCTGTTGCAGGTGCGCCCCATAACCCGACTCTCCGGGGGCATGGATTTTGCCATGTCCAGACCCGGATCGAAAGAGACCCTGGCTATTGGCAAAGGCGTTAGCGAAGGCTATTGCACCGGACCCATCTGGTTGGCCAAAAAAAGAGAGGCAGACTCTATGCCGGAGGGAGCCATTGTTGTGGCCCGACATGCTGAAGAATGGATGCTTGAGCCTGGGTTCCTCAGGCGGGCAGGAGGGTTTGCCTTTGATCAAGGAGGGTTCAATGATCATGTGGCGATTCTCATGAAACAGGAGGAAAAAACCTTGATGCTGGCCGAGGGGCAGTATCCGGCCTTAGCCGCTCTGCATGGCCGACAGGTGACACTGGCCAGCGCCCGTTTTAATGGTATACCCTCTGCCTTCATTGCTGCCGGTGACCTTACCAGAAAACTGGCCAGTCACAGAAGCCTGTCCTGTGGTATTTCTGATGTGCCGTTAACAAAAGCTGTCCCGTCACGGGATGATTTATCCCCCCCAGAGGGCACATTCCGACTGGTCGCCAGCGGCTTTCAATGGCTCGCGGATCAAAATGCCCGGCTGCTGGCATTTTTTGCCTCCGGCGGCGGTCTGGATTGTCTGGCAAACCCGGTAAAACTAAGCATTTCGCCTCAACGATCAAAGCTACTGGCAGAGACCGTAGACAACGTAAAC
>NZ_JAHHPQ010000796.1:0-4581 GCF_024606245.1 Endozoicomonas sp. SESOKO2 | reverse complement strand
TGCAAACATCTACACGAGCTTGTAAAAAAAGATAAAGCTCTGGAAAGAGCGTGGTATCGTCGTTTTCCTTCAACACATCAGTATCAACTAAAGATCATCTTTACAACAAAAGATGATCAACAACTCAGTGATTGGTTGAAACCGTTTGCCAATGCGGGCACTGTCGAGTCACTGGTAAAAAAACGAAATAATGTTTTTTTTCCTGCTCTGTCCCTTTTCACCAAAAGTAAACTGATGTCTCAATGTAAAAGATTCAAGTTAGAGACAAAAGCCGAAATAACCCATCCTGCCTCTATCCGGAAAGCCATCTTAAGCTTCGATAGCCGATACTTGATGACCGCCAGTTTGGATAATACGGTGAAAATCTGTGGAGAGAAGACCGATGGATCATGGAATGAGAAAGCCAGTATCAACCATCATGGTCGCATCTTATCGGCCAGCCTCAGTTACGATGGCCGTCATTTGTTGATTGCCGGTGGAAATAATCTTGAGACGGCAATAATCTACGGCCAGAAGGACGATGGATCATGGAAAGAAAAAACCATCATTATCCATGCTGGATTAGTTAATTCAGCCACCTTCAGTGCTGATGGCCGCACTGTGCTGACCGCCAGTCTCGATAGTAGGATAAAAATCTATGGCCTGCAGACCAATGGATCATGGGAAGAAAAAGCCACTATTAATCACAATGCTCAGATCTGGTTCGCCAGCCTGAGCCCCAATGGTCGTCGTGTGGTGGTTGCCGATATAGGTCACACCATAAAAATCTACGGCCAGAAGGACAATGGGTTATGGGAAGCAGAAGCCGCCATTAACCATGGAAGTCTGGTCAAGTTGGCCTGCTTTAGCGCCGATAGCCGTCATGTGGTGGTCGTCGGTAGAAATTACACTCTGAAAATCTATAGTCAGGATGACAGTGATTCATGGGTAGTAAAAGCCACCATTACCCACAATAATCATGTCAGATCAGCCAGCTTCAGCGCCGACTGCCGTCATCTGGTAACCATGAGTGTTGATGGGGCAGCGAAAATATGTGACCTGCAGGAGGATGGATCATGGCAAGAAATAGTCACCATTTCCCATGATCATTTGCTCCACTCCGCCAAATTCAGCGTCGATGGCCGCCATGTGGTGACCGCCAGTGAAGATAACACGGCAAAAATCTATGGCTGGGAGGATGGTGGATCATGGGAAAAAAAAACCATCATTCAACACAATGGGGCGGTCATCTCAGCCGCCTTTAGCGCCGATGGCTGCCATTTGGTGAGCGCCAGTCATGATAAAACGGCGAAAATCTATACCAGGAAGGGCGATGGATCATGGGTAAAAAAGGCCACCGTCGCCCACCAGGATCAGCTCATATCTGCTATCTTCAGTCCCGATGGTAGCCTTGTGGTGACCGCCAGCAGAGATCACACGGCAAAAATTTATGGTCTGTGGATTGATGGATCATGGGTAGAAAAAACCACCATTCAACACGAGAGTGCAGTCACCTCAGCCACCTTCAATGCCGATGGCCGATATGTGTTGACCATCAGCGAAGATAACAAAGCGAGAATTACTGAACTAATAAAGGGAAGAACGGTTGATGATCGGATGAGCATAAAACCCGCTAAAGGCGGGGAACCATCAGAAGCGCTTTTTTCAGAAATGAACGTGTAAAGCGAGTAATCATTTTTTGTACAATCTGTCTCTAAAACGACCGGCAATTAAGCGTGTTTTTGATGATAACCGATTTAAAAACAGCGTTATTTGCAGCGGGCTCTCAATGAAAAAGTGTCTTACTGTTATTTTCCCGGATCAGGGCCCTGCTTTTGCTTGGGTTCACTGAACTCAATGTTATGAACTTTCACTCTCAAACCGGGTCTAAGCCCTCAATCAATCTTAAATATTCTTTCTAACCGAGGATAAATACCGACCTTGGAGCTTTAAAGGAACAGGCATGTACTCTACTAGCAGCAATTCCACCATTGACGGTTCACTCACGCCAGAATCTGAGCAGCCCCGATTGGAGGAAACACCAACAGGTGTCAGTGCAGGCAGGGACGTTATTGTAAATGACAAAAATGAACCTTCATTCCTCAATTTGCCCGACTTAACACAGTCCATGATTATACGCTATTTGGGTTTTCGGGAGATTGCCGCCTTGGCAAAGGTATGCAAATATCTTCACGGTCTTGTTAAAAAAGATAAAGCTCTGGAAAGAGCATGGTATCGTCGGTTTCCTTCAACACACCAATATCAACTGAAGACCATCTTTACTTCAAAAGATGATCAACAACTCCGTGATTGGTTGAGTCCGTTTGCGAATTCGGGCACTGTCGAGTCATTCGTAAAAAAACGAGATAACGCTTATTTTCCTGCCCTGATTCTTTTCACCAAAAGTAAACTGATGTCTCAATGTGAAACATTGAGCTTAGAGACAAAAACCGAAATTACCCATCTTAAAGGTATCTACATAGCCACCTTAAGTGCCGATAGCTGTCACCTGGTGACCGTCAGTCGCGATAAAACGGTGAACATCTGTGACCAGGAGACCGATGGGTCATGGAAAGTAAAAGCCACTATTAATAATAATGCTTTGGTCCAGTCAGCCAGCTTCAGCTCCGATGGCCATAGTTTATTGATCGCCGGTGGCGATAGCATTAAGACTACAAAAATCTATGGTCAGAAGGACGATGGATCATGGAAAGTAAAAACCACCATAGCCCATGATGAAATGGTTAAATCGGCTACTTTCACTGCTGATGGCCGCTTATCAGTGACCGCCGCTTCGGGGATATTGAAAATTTATGGCCAGGAGACCGATGGATCATGGGAAAAAAAAGCCACGATTAAACATAATGCTCTGATCAGGTATGCCAGTTTGAGCCCCGATGGCCGTCATGCGCTGATTTTCAGTTTTGGCAAGACTGCAAAAATCTATAGTGAGGAGGAAGACGGATCATGGGAAGTTAAAGCTACCATTACCCATGAGGGTGGGATCCTCTCAGCTACCTTCGATGCTAACAGTCATCATCTGGTAACCACTAGTGAAGATCGTAAGGCGAAAATTTATAACCTGCAAGACGATGGTTCATGGCAAAAGGCAGCCGTAATTTCTCATCGTGATTTTGTCTACTCAGCCAACTTCAGCCTCGATGGCAGCCATGTGGTGACCGAAAGTGAGGATGGCACGGCAAAAATCTATAGTCTCCAAGACAGTGGATCATGGTTAATAAAAGCTGCTATTCCACACGAGGTGGCGATCACCTCGGCCAACTTCAGCGCCAATGCTCGCCATGTGGTGACTGCCAGTGATGATGGAACGGCAAACATCTATGGCCGCAATGGCGAGGGATTATGGGTAAAAAAGAAAACCATTGTTCACAATGATCGCGTCCAATCAGCCACCTTCAGTCCCGATGGTTGCCTTGTTGTGACCGCCAGTTACGACAAAACGGCAAAAATTGTTGGTTTGGTGGCTAATGGATCATGGGTAGAAAAAGCCACCATTCAACACAATAGTGCAGTCGTCTTAGCCACCTTCAGCGCCGATGGTCGGTATGCGTTGACCGTCAGTGCAGATATGAAGGTGAGAATCACTGAACTAAGAAAGGGAGGAACAATGGATGATCGAATGAGCATAAAACCCTCTAAAAGCAGGGAACCATTAGAAGCACTTTTGCAGAAATGAACGTGCGAAGCGTTTTCCCGGATCAGGGCGCTGTTTTTGCTGAGTTTCACTGACTTCAATGTTTTGAACTTTCACTCTGAAATCGGTTCTAAGCTTTCAATCCATTTTAAATGTCCTTTCTAACCGAGGATAAATACTAACTTTGAAGGCACAGACATGCATTTCACGAACAGCCATTCCAGCATTGACGCTTCACTCTCGTCAACCTTGAAGCAAACACGACCGGAGGAAACACCAAGAGGTGTCAGTGTGAGCAGGGAGGTGACTGTACAAAACAGCATTGAACCTGCATTCTTCCATTTACCCGTAGAGATTCATTCCAAAATCATTCGCTGCCTGGATTTTCGAGGGGTTACCCGTTTAGCAAAGGTATGCAAATATCTTCACACTCTTGTAAAACAGGACAGGGCTGTGGAAAGCGCATGGTTTCGACGGTTCCCTGAACCACACCAATATCAACTCAAGACCCTCCTTACGGCAAAAGATGATCAACAACTCTGTGATTGGTTGAAGCCGATTGTGAATAAGGAGGCTGTCGAGTCACTCGTAAAACAACGAAATAATGCTTACTTTCCCGCTCTGCTCCTTTTCACCAACAGTCAACGGATGTCTCAATGTGAACAGTTTGAGTTAGTGGAAAAAGCCAAAATATCCCAGAAGTACCGGATCATGGGCAGCAAATTCAGCCCCGATAGCCGCCATGTAATGACCGTTGCGGATAATGTAGCGAAAATCCATAGTCAGAAGGCCGGTGGATCATGGGAAGAGAAAAACACTATTTGCCATAAAAGATTCATCAAATCAGCCAACTTCAGTCCCGATAGCCGTCATCTGGTGACTGCCTCTCCTTATGGCAAAGCGAAAATCTGTGATCTGGGGGACGATGGATCATGGGAAGAAAAAAT
>NZ_JAHHPQ010000795.1:0-3787 GCF_024606245.1 Endozoicomonas sp. SESOKO2 | reverse complement strand
CACGGAATGAGTTCGATGCACGTTTTACCTCCCTGAAAAACACCAGACTTTCTGTGGCCCCGTTTCTTAGCCCCGGTGACAAACAAGCCAGCGCTCAGATCGAAACGCTCGACGCAGCCTGGTCTGAACTGAAAATAGAAGCGGACAACATTCTGGCCGCAGAAGAAACCGTACTGGCCCTGCACGATGTGGCAAAAACACTGGGTGAAACCATTCCCCAGCTGCAGGTAGAGTATGACGAGGTGGTGGAGATTCTTCTTGAGAGTGGTGCTCCCAATGACCAGATCGCACTGGCACAGCGTCAGCCATGGCTCGCAGAACGCATTATTCGAAGTGTTTCGAAAGTACTGGAAGGGGGTGAAGACTCCATTATGGCAGCAGATAGCTTTGGTCGTGTCGCCAAGCTGTTTGGTCGAGTACTGAACGGTATGCTGGAAGGTAACCTGGCCATGCGCATCAGTCAGGTCACCGATGAAGAAGCTATTGATCGTCTGGCCGAAATCTCCGACCTGTTCGGATTTGTAGAAGGCAGTGTTGACGAGATTCTGGAGACCTCCCCGGAACTGTTCCAGGTACGTGCCGCTTCTGACCAGATTTTCACTGACTCCCAGCAATTGCTGCAACAGACTTCCATTCTCGTAGACACCTTCGAGACTCTGACGGACCAGCGCCTGATCAACAACACCGTCATCAGTATTGCCGGTGTAATTGCGCTGCTCTCCGTGTTGATTATCGCCGTGGCCATCGTCAGAGACACCCGTCAGCGTCTGGCTGAAACTGCCGCCCGAAATGAAGCCAACCAAGCTGCCATCCAGCGACTGCTGGATGAAATGGATGGTCTCGCGGACGGTGACCTGACCGTACAGGCAACAGTCACCGAAGACTTTACTGGTATCATCGCCGACTCCATAAACGTCTCTATTGAGCAGCTCCGGGCATTGGTTAAGACCATCAACGAAACAGCGGTGGAAGTCGATACCTCAGCTCAGGAAACACAGAGTACCGCGAAAGAACTGGCTGAAGCTGCAGGCCATCAGGCAGAAGAAATCAACTATGCCAGCCAGGCGGTCAACGACATGAGCGAGTCAATGACCATCGTATCCGCAAACGCTTCCGAGTCAGCACAGGTAGCAGAAAGATCGTTAGAAATTGCCACCAGTGGTGGTCAGGTAGTGCGTAATACCATCGAGGGCATGGATACTATCCGTGAACAGATTCAGGACACCTCAAAGCGCATCAAGCGTCTGGGCGAGTCCTCCCAGGAAATTGGTGACATCATTGCCCTGATCAACGATATCGCAGACCAGACCAATATTCTGTCCCTGAACGCCGCCATTCAGGCCTCCATGGCAGGTGAAGCCGGTCGGGGCTTTGCAGTGGTGGCGGATGAGGTACAGCGTCTTGCGGAACGTGTATCCGGCGCAACCAGACAGATTGAGGCATTGGTATCCACCATCCAGACTGATACCAACGAAGCCGTTATCTCCATGGAACAAACCACTTCAGAGGTGGTAAACGGTGCCAGACTGGCACAGGATGCGGGTGTTGCCCTGGAAGAGATTGAGAAAGTATCCAGTAACCTCGCCAATCTGATCCGTAACATTTCCGACACAGCGAAGAAGCAGACTGGTTCTGCAGAACAGATAGCCCTGCGTATGACCACCATCCGTGACATCACCACCCGGACGGCTTCCAGTACCACAGCAACAGCCGGTTCGGTAGGTAACCTGGCGGAAATGGCTCTGGAAATGCGTCAGTCTGTATCCGGCTTCCGCCTGCCTTCAGCAGCAGAAAGTGGAGCGACGAATACAGCGCAAGAAGACGAAATAACCGTCTGATGAGTATTTTTATTCCAGCAGCATGGGTTGCTGGCACGGAATAACGGGGGCCGGCAATGGCTGAACAACAGGATTATGCAGGCCTGGACTGGGTTAAGGAAGAGATTGAGCAGACGCTCGTTGAAGCCCGCCAGGCATTGGAAAAGCACCAGCAAGAGCCAGACAACCCCGCCCATATCAATGCCGGGCAGAGCTCATTCAGCCAGATCCATGGCGCACTCAAAATGTTGCAGTATGAAGGTGCAACCCACCTGAGCCTGGAAATGAACAAACTGTCCGAGGCCTTGCTCAGTGAGCGGGTGCCTGATGCGGGTGTGGCCCTGGAAGTCCTGATGCAAGCTACCTTGCAGCTGCCAGGTTACATTCAAAAGACTCTGAACAGTGGCGTTGATCGTCCATTGTCGCTTCTGCCGCTGATCAATGAACTGCGGCAGCTGCGGGGCGAAGATCCTCTGTCGGAGGCCACTTTTTTCTTTCCGGATACCCACTCACTGATCGATCCTGTCGAGCCATCACAGCTGGACACGCTTGAACAGAGTGGTTTGGTACCATTACTGAGAAAAATACGACAGAAATATCAGTTGACGCTCGCAGGTTATCTGCGAGGTCAGAACCGGACTCAACAGATTAAAATTCTGGCCAAATTGTTTGCCAAACTTCAGGACCTTTCCTGGGGCACTCCCCTTTCTCCCCTCTGGGAAGCCAGTATTGGCCTGACTGAAGGGCTGGATAATCAGTCGATCGTACAGAACATCCATGTCGCCAATTTGCTCAGAGAACTGGATGGCCAGATCCGTCTGTTCATCCAACAGGGTGCTCCCTTCATCAATACTCATCCCGATGATGCACTGTTTCGGGGATTGCTCTACTGCATCGCCACTTCAGCAGGTCATGATGGTTTCACCGGTGCCCTGAAATCGCGCTACCATCTGGAAGAAGAACTGAACAGGGCTCAGGCAGGTATTTCGGATATTCTGACGGGCGTGAATGCTACCCAGCCTGTTGTGGAAGCTTTGAACTATGAGCTGACAGGTGTCAAGGAAGCACTGGACCTTTATCTTCTCTCAGCCGACCCTGATCCAATGGTTCTGCAAACCCAGCTACCGGTCATTCAGCAAGTGGCGGATACCCTGACCATCCTGGGCATGGACGACCTGAAAAGCCGACTGCTGCAGAAAAAAGCGCTGATCCAGAATGTGATCAATAGCGGTCAAAATGCTGAAGAGCATCTGATGGAGGTAGCAGGCACCATTCTTGATCTTGAGACTGCTCTCTCCAGATACGCTGCGGGCGAAGGTCCGCAGACAAGCGATGGCTCACCCTTGCTGGAAGAAGTCTATCAGGCGGTTATCAAAGAGGCTCGCTATTATCTTGAGCAGAGCAAAGATGCCATCGTTGATTTTGTGGACAGTCATCATCACCCGGACTTCTTGAGCCCAATTCCCGAACTGCTCCATAAAGTCCAGGGCGGTTTGTCCATGACACCTCTGACCCGGGCCGCCGATCTGGTCAGAGCCTGTTCAGAACACATCAGTAAAGAGTGGGTAGAAAACAGTAAAACACCTGAAAAAATGGAACTGGAATACCTGGCTGATGCAGTGACCAGCATTGAATACTACCTGGAGAGGTTGAGTGACAAAAATCAGGAAGAACATGAAGTCATTCTGGATGTCGCAGAAGCAAGCCTGTCTGCCCTGCGTGTGACCGATCCTGAACAGCTTGAAAGTCCCGCCAAACCAAATGAAGTCTTTTCTGAACAGACAGAAGGCTCTTACCCACCGGCTGAGGGTTCTTACACTCTGGCTGAGAGCTCTCTGGAATTGCAGATTGATGAGCAAAGCTTTCTGGACGGGTCAGCCCCCGTCACCCTCGATGAAGATCAATTACAAGAGCCCTTGGCGGAAGAAAAACAGAGTTCAACAGAAACCAATGATCTGGCAGTTCAGGCT
>NZ_JAHHPQ010000794.1:0-1147 GCF_024606245.1 Endozoicomonas sp. SESOKO2 | reverse complement strand
CCCGTGCTGATAACCTGACCCGTTGGCTGACTGATGTTGAAACCCGTCTGGGCAGTCTTTCCCAAAGGTTAAGTGCCAGTGTCGGCAAACCGCGCATTAATACTGATCTGGCCGGGGATGCCGAAGCTTCGCAGTCCACAGAAGCAAATACGCTGGTGGAAGTAAAAACACCCTGGACCCAAATCGATGATGTTTTCTATGAAGCTCGTGGCTCTTCCTGGGCACTGATTCATCTGATGAAAGCGATAGAGATCGACTTTGCTGATGTACTGGAAAAAAAGAACGCTACTATCAGCCTGAGGCAAATTATTCGCGAACTGGAAGCCACTCAGGATACTGTTTGGAGTCCATTCATTCTCAATGGCAGTGGGTTTGGCATATTGGCCAACCATTCACTGGTCATGGCCAATTATATTTCTCGAGCCAATGCTGCAATCATCGATCTGCGCCGACTGCTTGAGAAAGGTTAAGATCGGATATCCTGATAAAAAATGAGCAGCAAACTGGTTTATTCGACCGATATGGGTCGCATTAAGGAAGAAAAGGTTAAGGACGAAGTGGGAGATGGCAACGTCCGTGTCCGCCCTGAAAAGAAAGGTCGTGGTGGCAAAGTGGTCACTGTAATCACTGGCTTGCCGCTGGCGGGTAACGACCTTAAGGCCTACGCCAAGACGCTGAAAAAGCGCTGTGGCGGTGGTGGTGCTGTAAAAGACGGCAATATTGAGCTTCAGGGGGATCATGTGGATGTTATGGTAGATGTTCTCAAAAGCGCCGGATACGACGCCAAACGTTCAGGAGGTTAAGTAAGAGAAAAACTCTACGGTAAAAAACACTCTTTTTCTTTGTGGAAGTACCTCTTTTTAAGGCGGAATAAAAATTAATCACCTCGATTTGTTTATTTTGTATACACTGGATAGATGTTTTCTTTGAGATATAGACTCGGTTGAAGGGTTTTACGTTGTACATACGTGCTAAGTACATGCGGTACTCTGGGGAAATAAAACGCATTAGGAAGCTTGTTTAAGGACGTTTTTCATTTTGGGAAGATGAGATGTTTCCCCGCATAAAATAGCCATGAGCGAAGAAAAGTATTTTTCATGGCATAAAAAGGTACATTTGAATGGACCATGAAAACACCGTGTATGAC
>NZ_JAHHPQ010000793.1:0-1050 GCF_024606245.1 Endozoicomonas sp. SESOKO2 | reverse complement strand
ACAGACAGCCTTTATCACAAGATAATGGTCGGTCAGGAACACAACTGGCAGATTCGTTTCGGTCTATTTACTGACTTCGAGGTGGCCTTTAAACATTTACCACCAGAACGACTCAAGCAGGTGTTTGCCCGGGCCTTTCAATACCTTGGCCAGGTGTCGGAAGCGGAGCGTGCCCTCTTTATTTTGGCTGTGACCAAAACCTATGAAACCCTGAGTCACCCGGTTAATGGCAACCGGGAAAAAGCAGACGCATTGTTAAAAGCCATCGGTCCTGAACATCTGACCAGGATGAAAGACTACGCTGTGTCAGGCCAGCAAAAAACGATCGTATCCATGACCAGAGCATTGCGGTCAGTGCTCAGGCAGGTCAGGGGAGATGATGGTCTGGCGCGGGTCGAGTTTCCATCCACCGGCAATGCAGTGGTGGTTCTTGATCCTTCCGAGTTTGAATACAATGGCAGGCAACCTCTTGAATTTGCCATCAGTGATTATGACGGTCAGCAGAGGCAGCTTGTTTACAGGAGCAAAGCGGCCTCTTATGAGCGGCTGGCGTTTAAGCTGCTGATTAACAACTCCAGTGGTGAGATCAGGCTGGTCAGGACTGATGTTGATTCAGGCACTGACCGTCTGGTTTTGAACCTTGATAAAGCCGCCTTGATAAAGCCACAGGTCAGCCCCTTTTTGCAGAGCCCCCAAAACATTAAGACAACAGAAGTCGTCAGTTCGGGAGAGGACTCGCGTTTCTGGTTGGTCAGGATGAAAGACAGTGGTCAGTATGGGATCGTTCTACAAAATGCTAAAAGTGATGGACAGCAACCGGATGTAAACAGCGCACCGAAGCATGTGCGGATCGTGCCCTTCGCTGAGACAACAACCGTCCGGCACATTCAGGACGCTATTGCAGTGGACAGCGAACTGAACCCCACAACAGGTCAGCCCAAGAAAGGCTGGTTATTTACTGCTTCTGACCCGGAACTGAGGTTCATTCTCTTTCATCTCCCCGCAGGACTGGCTGACCAGAACATTGATGGCATTCAGAAAGTAAAAAAA
>NZ_JAHHPQ010000792.1:0-2187 GCF_024606245.1 Endozoicomonas sp. SESOKO2 | reverse complement strand
CCATGAGATGAGCAAACCAAACGAGAGTCACGAGACCTCACAAGTTAATTTACACGATGCTGAGCGTTTTCTCGAATCTTTGGATGGTATTCAGACACCGTATTGCTTTCAGACCATTCCAAACCGGGCAGGTAAGAGGGTGCCACGCATATATTACGGGACTCTTGAAGAGGTGAAAGGTCTATTGATTGACGCAAACCTCAGTGGTGATGGCGTTTTCGTTACGATCAACGAAACCAATGGCAAGGGCAGGACGGCGGACGATATCACCGGAGTCAGGTCGTGCTTTGTTGATGATGACAATGGTCGTTTAGCTGAGATTACTTCAGAGCTATACAATATGTGCCTTACACCTCATATGGTGGTCGAATCGAGCCCTGGTAAAGGGCACTGTTACCTGCACGTCAAGAACTGCCCTCGATGGCTATTCAGAGCAATACAGACGAAGTTGGCAAAAAAGTTTGGCACTGATCCGAAGATAACCGATCTACCTCGGGTCATGAGGTTACCTGGCTTTCTCCATACCAAGGGTGAACCCTTCTTAAGCCACCTTGTTGAGCTCAATGATCATCCGAAGTATTCAGTTGAGGAGATAGAAGCAGCTTTAGGCCTTGACGATTTGGATAGCAGTTTTTCGAATACCAAGAGCACAGCCTGCCTTGAACGTGGTTACCCCGATGGTCAGCGAACTGAAGCGCTGACCCAGTTGGTAGGTAAGCTTATCCGAGCAAGGTTTTCAGATCAGGAAATTATGCAGAAGCTTATTCCCTGGAACGAAAACAATACGCCTCCTCTATCCTTGGAGAAATTGGTCAAAACTATCAATAGTATCCGCAAGAGTGATGATCGTAAGAAATTCCAGGCAGGCTCTATTCTTGAGCAAATGAATGAGATATGTGCTGTGGCTATGATGGGCACAAAGTGCATAGTCATCCTGAACGAAGGTAATGGTCCCGTTTTTACATCACCACAGGATATGGAGAAATACTACGCCAACAGGAAGCTTCCTGATGGAAAGCCTCTCTTTAAGCACTGGTTTGAGCATGAAGAGCGGAGGACGTACCAGGGTATAGTATTTGCACCAGCTGGTGCCGGGCCTCATTTGTACAATCTCTTTGAAGGTTTTGCTGTTGAAGGACTGCCCGGAAGTTGCGAGTTATTTCTTGCGCATTTATTGGAAGTGATTTGCAGCGGCAATCTTGAACTTTATGAGTACTGCCTCGATTGGATGGCCGACCTTGTACAACATCCAGACAAACTCTGTGGTGTTGCACTGGTTTTAATGGGAAGTCAAGGAGCTGGTAAGGGTGTGTTTGTTGAGTACTTTGGGAAGCTGTTTGGGAAGCACTTCCAACATGTCAGTAACCCTGAGCATCTTGTTGGACGATTCAATGGCAATCTTGCCTCTACCCTGCTGGTGTTCGCTGATGAAGCATTTTGGGCAGGTGACAAGGCTAAACTTGGTGCACTCAAGACTCTAATCACTGAGTCCCGACGTATGATTGAGATGAAGCACAAGGATGCTCTCGAAGTTGAAAACTATGCCCGAGTTATTATGGCCAGTAATGAAGACTGGGTGGTACCTGCAGAAGTCGATGAGCGTCGCTTCTGTGCCACGAGAGTGAGTGACTCTCGCAAAGGCGATACCAAGTACTTTGAGGCCATCATCCATGAGCGTGACAACGGTGGCGTTGAGGCTTTGATGCATCTCCTGAAAAACCGGGTTCTGGAGGGTAAGGATCTTCGTAAATTCCCAGTGACAGGGGCTCTACTTGGGCAGAAGGTCCGAAACCTGAAATCCCATGAGCAATGGCTATATGACCACCTGCAAATGGCAGAGGTTGATGGTAAGAGTTTTGATGATAGTTTTGTTAAGACCAGGCTATATAATAGCTACGTTGAGTACTGTCACCGCCTACACAAGCGCGGCATTGTTGACAGCGGAACCTTCTTCAAATGGCTTAGAAGGACCATTCCGGGTATCGCTGACAGCAGACCTCTGCTGGAAGGTAAAGCAGTCAGACATGTTACGTTTCCGTCACTGGATGAATGTCGCAAGGCTTTCGAAGGGTGGATTGGCGGAAGTATTCCCTGGGAATAGATACCTTCTTTATAGGTTTTATTGTTGACTACAGAGGGGGCTGATGCCCTCTCTTTTTATGTGTCCAGGGTAACCGTGTTGTGTAT
>NZ_JAHHPQ010000791.1:0-1747 GCF_024606245.1 Endozoicomonas sp. SESOKO2 | reverse complement strand
ACGACGTTGGTACACCCGAAAAGTTATCCCTTTTTTTCAAGAATCAATGGTGGAGTCACCTGCGCTGGTTTCTGTTGGCAAAACTACTTCCTCCTTCAATCGTACCCTACCCTTCTTTCAGTCGGGGCATACCATCACTATCACGGGCTTTTGGTGATGCCCCCGACTGCAATCCTCACCCGGTGATGATCGACCACGCTTTACTGAAAGGCCGCTTATCAGTGCAAACTGGTTGTATCGACCATCATCCTGTATGGCAGATCACTGCCTCACCCTCAACATCATCACCAGAGACGCAGGCAGTTGATGGTGATTCATTGTCTGTCTGGCTATCACTATGGGCACTGCTGAATGACACCCATACCAGCACCCTTTTTCTGCGCCCCTGGCGAGAAAGTCACCACAATCGCCTGCAGGCCATTATCTGCCAGACTCATCCACTGACCAATAATAAAAAGTGTCAGAGTGTCCTTATTAATTTTCCGCTGAATCACGAAAAACAGTGGCTACTGCCCGAACTGGCCAAAAAAGAAATCATCAGCACTGACGGACAAACCGCTTTGGACAGTAGCTTCATCAAGCGGGTCAATCAGGCTATTCATTGCCTTTCTTCCCATGGTGAGTTGTTTGCCGAACCTGATAAAGGCAGGACAGCTGAAAAAGAAAAAATACACTTCTGCCACCATAATCACTGGCTTTACCAGTTGTCGGATCAAAGGTGGCTTTATCAACCAGGTATTCCTGAGACTCCGATAACACCCAGTCCAACACTCATCACCGGGAAGTACTTCAACCTCTGGGCATTGGAAAAGGCATCTCCCGGCAATGACACCTATCCGGTCTGGTCGAAGTCTTCTCTATTCATAGCCCGCAACGACAGACATCGGAAATATCATTTCTGGGGAGCAGGAGACCCGGTACTGTTAATGCAGTTCGCTGATGCCCCTTTTAATATCAAGGATCATTATGCCGTTTGGGACGGACCAGACATTGGCACCCTTGTAGAAAGTGAGCATATCAATCTGGCCACTCTGTTTGTAAACACAGTGGCCAATGCGCCATTTAATCTCTATCAATGGCACGGAATGCTCTCAGGGTTCAGTTCATCATCCACACCAAAAAGCCTTAGAGCGAGGGTAAGAGAGCAGATTCTGCGCGACCCCGGCTCACTTTACCAGTTTGTTCAACAGCGACCCGAGTTAATTAACAATGTGCTGACCTATTTAAACCGGGAGTTTCAGGGGCACGCTGTCCACTCATACTTTTCTGGTCGTGTACCCCCTTTTTTTAAACATCAAACAAACAGAAACCCACCGGCTTTGTTGCCAGAAGCACGAAATGCGTTCCAGCCAGATACATCACTTCCTTCAACAGAGTTTGCAACAGTCATAACGGCGGCTTCTGGCGCAGAGGGAAATAGCGGGGAGCCCCAGTCCCAACACCCCCCGGCTTCCCCCTCTGAACAAACAGCAGAACAAAGCAGCAACAGAATTAAACGAACTGCCAGCCCAGAGGGGAGGAACCATGATAACGATGATGAACCACCGCCACCGGATGGGAATGGGAACCATCCGGTCACGCCCGCAGACGCAGTAGCCTCAGCATCCTTGCTTGATCGTCTGGTTGATCTCTACAGGGACTCCGGGCTTCGGCCTGAAAGAGTGGGCTATTTGTCGGATTTCCTGTCAGAAGAGTTGGGTATTCCATCTTTGGAAAAGTTTGAAACCTTGTTCCGTCAATGCCAACC
>NZ_JAHHPQ010000790.1:0-5833 GCF_024606245.1 Endozoicomonas sp. SESOKO2 | reverse complement strand
TTTAGACCAATTTATTGCAACCGCAGTAGGACAGCCTTAAGTCCGACAGGCTGCTTAGGACTCCTCGCTACGGGGTCGTCTGGATAATTTGACCAATACCTGATGAATAAGTTCAAACGCTGTTATTCCCCATCTTTGCTTTGATGACTGCCTGCTTGATTAAGAATTTCAACAAATGCTTGTTTTTGTTCGCCAAGTCGGTCTAGCAGAGAATAAAAGTTGATATTGCCAATGCTGCGAGCATCAACTTTGGCCCCTCTGGCAATGAGTTTTTGAACCGCTTCCTTATCTTTTGCCAGAAGTGCGTAAAAAAGAAGAGTTCGTCTTCTGGAACAAACTGGCTGATTAACATCGGCAAAGGCAGTCATGCCAGCCGGGAGTAGTTCTTTGAGTAACTCAATATGGAGAGGGTTATTCCATTGCCCAATTGCATCAAAGGCGGAATACCCGATTTCAGGGTGAAGGTCAATTCTGGCTCCTGCCGAAAGGAGTATCCTGGCCAGTTCAGGCGCATTTTTCTTCAAAGGTTCTTTGATGGCGCTTGAACCATACGTTGCAAGAATAAGAGGTGTGCGTTCATCTTCATCAACCACATTAACGTCGGCATGTTTGGCTATCAGTTTTTTCAGTGCCCGCTCATGCCCTGATTCTGCTGCCAGATGCATGACAATTGGCCCATCATTATCTGTTTTATCAAAGGAGGCGCCATTATCGATTAAGGTGTCAAATAACTCGGGATTTTCAGGGGCCTTGGCAGCCAGGTGAAGAGCTGTACAACCGTATTTGTTCTGGAGGTTCATATCTGCTTTGCAATCCAGGAATATTTTTAGTACCTGAACATCACCGTAACTGACAGCATGATGTAGAGGCGTCATGCCTTTTTTATCTTGCAGGTCAATATCAGCGCCACAGTCTAGCAGTGAGCGGATCAATTCCAGGTTACCGTTTTTTGCGGCAATGTGGATAGCGGCCATGCCCTTCCCTAAATGATGAACGTTCGGGTCGACGCCATTGGCGATCAGTTCGATAGCTTGTTCTTCCCGACCGGCCTCGATGGCATGGGCAATGGGCGAGAACGAGATGTCTTCAGCAACAAGGGCAGGTGTGCGGCAGGAAGGGCATCTGGTGCCAAATACAGGGTTTGATGAGCGGTAATCGCGCAGACACTTATTATGGAAAAAATGTTTGCCAGGTCTTTCGGAAGGGCGCATCAAAGAATAATCACCTTTATGCAGCATCGTAACATTATATGGGCCGAATAAACCTTCCAGGCATATTGGGCATAGGGGATTACCATCTCCCTGAGCAGTCATATTGGAGACAGTGTTATCCGGTGTAAGTATATTATTAATAGAGCTCATTTCATTCATTCGAGCCGCATTAAAATAGTCAGTAGTTAAATTCATAAACATGACCTTTTTCTGGGTTTAAAGAATAAGTTTCAAAGCTGCCATCCCCGGAAAACCTATGGCGTAATAATACTTTCATTATTTTTTTCCGTGAAAACTGCAAATTTCTGACTCAGGGAAAAACGAGCGGCAATACCGGTCTTAAGTATTTGGATCAACAGTACTGGGAAAAGTTCCCCGTGCAGGAGTGACGGGCAGAATAACAGGTACTCATCTTGACTGGCGGTGCAGGTTCGATGTCTGGCTTGATCCGGCTCTGATGATGCTTGAGTAAGAGGGAGTCGTAGGTATTGATTTTCTGATCTGTGGCTCCATAAAGCCATTATGAATGTCTGGAATTGGAGGGATTGGAATGTTGTTTGATAAACATCAACTGCCCAGTGAGGAGAGCGCCTTGAAAGGGCGTGATCAAGCGATTGAAGTGCCGACAGAGCATTTTGTTAATGGTCATGCCATTGCGCCCCCTTTTCCCGGGCAGCTGGAGGTGATTTATGTCGGTATGGGCTGTTTCTGGGGGGCTGAAAGGCTGTTCTGGAAACAACAGGGCGTCTGGACAACGGCGGTTGGGTATGCGGGAGGCTATACCCCTAACCCGACTTATGAAGAAGTTTGTAGTGGTGGCACGGGTCATGCCGAGGTGGTCATGGTGGCCTTCGATCCAAACGTCATCAGTCTGGAATCTCTGCTGAGATTGTTTTGGGAGTCTCACGATCCTACCCAGGGTATGCAGCAGGGGAATGATCGGGGCACTCAGTATCGATCTGTGATTTACACCACTTTCGATGAGCAGAGTGAGAAAGCCCGTGAATCGATGGCTCAATACCAGACGGCGTTGAACGAAAGCGGTAAAGGCAAAATTACCACAGAAATTGTAGATGCTCCGGTCTTTTATTATGCTGAGGCCTATCATCAGCAATACTTGGCCAAAAACCCTGAAGGTTATTGTGGTCTGGCAGGGACGGGAGTCTGTCTGCCTCCTATACTGCAGGTTTAAACCCGACCGCGTTTCCCTGACGCTGATGAATTTTCTGCAGGTAAAAAAACGGACAGCCTCAAGAGGGAGAGCTGTCCGGATGCAGTTTTCTGAATGATTATCTTAAGGCGTTGTTGACACCTGTGAACTTATGATAGATCTGCTTTTGTGGCTTCTCTGTGAGTATATATACCTTTGTTGATTCGCTATACCGATATATTTTTGTCGGTTATTACAGTTGATTTCGACTCATTGCCCTCACCAGAAATCGGGTAGGGTTCAAATGGTCCAGAAGATCAGAGGCGACAGGTGAGCACTCGTCATTCATTTGTGCAGCCAGCAATTCTCCCGACAAAGGTGCTGTAATCAATCCTCTGGAACCATGACCGGCATTGATGTAGAGACCGTTCAGGTATTGTGGAGGACGGGTGAATGGGTGCTTTATGTTCTTGCGAAGCATGGCAAACTCATTCAGAAAGTCTTTCTGGTTAACAATTGCTCCCACAGCAGGCATATAATCGGGCGTCGTGCAACGGAAGCTGGCTCTGCCTCCCAGAATGTTGGCCTGTTCCTCTCCCCCCAGTGCCCGATAGAGTTCAGGTGCGCATTCCCTCTGCATTGCCAGATTTTTCTCATGGTCCTCTGTCAGAACCTCAACCGAGTCACTGTGAAAATCGAAAGTGGCTCCAATGGTATGACGACCGTGGGTGGCAGGCGCTGCATAGCCTTCGCCGCAAACCGTTGTTTTTAGTAAGCTGCTGTCGTCAGTACAGCCTATTTCGGTGATCTGGCCTCTGATGTTTTTCAGTGGAATAAAGTCCAGTGCGGGCAATTGGTTGGATGCTTTGGCGCAGGCAATGATGACATTGTGGGACTTCATTGTTCGGAGGGCGTCATTACTCAACAGATTCAAAGTCCAGCCATCAGACGTGTAATCAAGAGACTCTAGCCTTGTATTAGACACTACATTGATATTGTCGTGCTTCGCCAGAGTCTGACAAAAAAGAGCAGGATTCACCCAGCCCGCATTCGGGAAGTAAAGGCCATCATGTTCCAACGGCAAGCCAGCGACCTTTGAAAGCTCGTGGCTGGACAGGAAGCTAAGAAAGTCAGTGGGAAAGTGATTTGCCAGATCCTGATGACGTTTCCGCACCTTCTCATTGATAGCCAGCTGGACGACGCCGGATTGTTGCCAGAGCTCCGGCTGAAGGTGGGCAAAAGTGCTCAATAAATGAATGGAGTAAAGGTAGCTCTGGGTGATAAATCGACTGAGAGGCGTGTTATTGGCCGACAGTTTAGCGTACAGAATGCCTTGAGGATTGCCGGATGCCTCCATCGCCAGAGCCTGGTGTTGTTCGATCAGGGTAACCTGCCACCCCCTTTCAGCCAGTGCTCTTGCCGTGCTGCAGCCAGCAAGCCCTCCACCGACGACCATGGCACTCTGAGCCATGCCGTCATTGTCCGGCTGACGGTGGGGCAGAAACCATAACGGCTTGGTATTCAGTTTTTTGGCTGTTTGAGTCAGTCTGCCTTTGATCATGTCCCGTTTGTGCCCGAAGCCGTCGCTTTTTTCGACACTGAAGCCCGCCTGACTGAGCCCGTCCCGGACGATTCTTGCGGCCGTGAAGGTTGCGTAGGTAGTGTCCGAATGGCTTTTGGCTGCAATAGCTTTAAATAGCTCCGGTTGCCACATCTGAGGGTTTTTCGCAGGGCTGAAGCCATCGAGAAACCAGGCGTCAACCCGGCCTTCCAGCTTTGGCAGTGTGTTCAGTACATCGCCCATGCAGATTGTCAGTTTTACTTTGCCATTAGCAAAGCTAAAATGCTGATATCCTTCAACAGCGGGCATATAGCATTCAACCAGTGGGGCGGTGTACTTTGCCAGTTCAGGCCACATGGAGAGTGCTTTCCGGAGATCTTCCCGGGACAGGGGGTACTTTTCGGTCGACAGATAATGAAGTCTTGACGACTCAGGTGCTTCTTCCTCGAAACAGGCCCAGGTACAGAGAAAGTTGAGCCCCGTGCCAAAACCGGTTTCCCCGAGAGTAAAGCACTGATTTTGATTCAGGGCGGCAAAGCGCTTTGGCAGATCATTGCCCTCAATAAATACGTGCCGGGTTTCCCTGATGCCTGAATCGCTGGAAAAGTAAATATCGTCAAATGCAGTGGATGCAGGCTGACCGTTTTCTTTCCATTCAAGGTCGGCATGAGTGACAGACAGGACTGCAGAATCAGATTTACGGCTCATGCGGCTTCCTTAATGATGTGGGAGAGAGTTTGTAGACAGGTCTCTCGCTTCACTTTTTCAAACAGTTCGCGGGCATTGACGGAGCTTTTACTCATCATGCTTAGCCATTGTTTCAGCCTGCCATCCAGGTAGCGTCTGGGGTTATTGATGAAATAAGGATGATCCTGCTCTGGATTTTCGGGTGTAAGCAGCACTTTTTCGGTGAATCTCTGGATCAGTGAAAGAGAACGAGCCCAGCGTTCTTCCTGACATTGATTGTGCTGGCTGGCGACAATAGCCGCAGGCAGATCAGGGTCGCGAAGGATACCCCGACCAATCATAATGTCCCGACAGCCAGATACTTCCCGGCAGCGCTGGGCATCCTCAACTTTGAAAATATCACCATTGGCTACCAGAGGAATGGACAGAGCCTCTCGCAACTGAACCAGTTCCTGCCAGTGAGCAGGGGGTTTATAACCCTGGAGCTTGGTTCTGGCATGAACCACCAGAGTGCTGGCGCCGGCACTTTCTATGGCCTGAGCATTTTCCAGGGCAAGGTCGCTATCCAAATAGCCCAATCTCATTTTGGCACTGACAGACACTTCCGCAGGAACCGCTTTTCGAACCGCTGAAACAATCTCATGAATAAGCTCGGGTTCTTTCAGGAGTACTGCACCTCCTTTATGGCGATTGACGGTTTTAGCCGGACAGCCAAAATTTAAATCGATTCCCAGCGCTCCGAGTCGGGCCGCTTTGGCTGCGTTATAGGCCATCATTTCAGAATTATTGCCAAGAAACTGTATGTGGACAGGTGTTCCACTTCGTGTACGGCAGCCGTGTTTGAGTTCGGGGCAGATCCGCTGAAAAGTTTGTGTAGGCAGCCGAGTGTCCGTGATGCGGATAAATTCTGTTATGCACAGATCAATGCCGCCCGCTTCGGTCAGCAGCTCTCGCAGAAGGTAATCAACGACTCCTTCCATGGGGGCGAGGGTTATAGTGCTCATGAATGAATAGGGTGTCGCTCTTGGGCAAACGAAACAATTTAACAGAAATTCCTCTGCAGGGGACAATTTCGAGACAAAGCTTGATATAAAAGGGTGAATAGTTGGCCGACAGCAGGTATTCTGCAAGCTCATTACCTCAAGCAGTCACCTTTCGTGCAACACACACATTCACTGGCAAAGCATCTTAAAACCTCTCTTGGCTGGCATCAATCCCGTATTG
>NZ_JAHHPQ010000789.1:0-5543 GCF_024606245.1 Endozoicomonas sp. SESOKO2 | reverse complement strand
ATATCCCTGAATAAGGGTTGGAGCATAGTGGAGTGTCTTTGGTGTCGACAATAAAGCGTTCTGGCAAAGGTTCGGCCTGACAGACGACAGACAACGTCAGTAACAGAAACCACGTTGCCGCAAAGAGTGAGTGCTTAATAATTCCATCCCTGCATTCTGGCTTTTACAGAGCAAGGATAGATCAAGAAAACCACATGAAAGGACGTTTGTCAGATCAACGACTGAGGTCACCGTCCTGATCCACAATAGGGGACTTGCGTTTTCGGTGTCTTATTTTGTGATCCGCCAGAGCTTGAGCATTCTTGCAGACCTTCCCGCATGGTCGCTCCTGAACATCCTCCCCGACTACTGTTATGTCACAGGCTTTTTGTCCGGAGTGAATTTTGTTTTTGTGAGATGACAGAGATAGAGCATTCTTAAAGACTTTCCCACACGGCTGCAACTGGCCATCCTTTCCGACTATTGACAGGTCACAGGTTTGTTCCCCGGTGTGAGCGATTCTTTTATGATTCGCATAGGCGTGAGCATTCTTGCAGATCTTTCCGCATGACCGAGACTGGCCATCCTTCCCGACCACGGCCACGCCACAGGTTTGTTCCCCGGTATGGTTTCTTCTTTTGTGATCCGAAAGGGCTTTAACGTTCTTGCAGACCTTTCCGCATGGCTTTGGCTCGCCATCCTCACCGATCACGGTGACGTCACAGGTTTGTTCCCCGGTATGGTATCCGCTTTTGTGACTCGAGAGGACTTTAGAGCTCTTGAAGACCTTTCCGCATCGCCACGGCTGGCCATCTTCCCCGATCTCGGTCACGTCACAGGTTCGTTGCCCGGTGTGGTATCCACTTTTGTGATCCGACAGAGCTTGAGCATTCTTGCAGACCTTCCCGCATGGCCGCGACTGACCATCCTCCCCGATCACGTTCACGTCACAGGATTGTTGCCCGGTATGGTATCGTCTTTTGTGATTCGACAGGTCTTGATTATTATCGCAGACGATCTCGCATTGTCGCTGATGGCCATCCTCCCCAACCACGGCCACGTCACAAATTTGTTGCCCGGTGTGCTGTCGGGTTTTGTGAACGGACAGAGCTGAAGCATTTCTGCAGGCTTTTCCGCATGGCCGCGTCTGTCCATTCTCCCCGATTACAATCACGTCACAGGTTTTTTCCCCTGTGTGCAGTCCGCTTTTGTGTATGGCCAGAGCTGCGGCATTTCTGCAGACCGCCCCGCAGGGCCGTTGTAGCCCCCTCACGATCACGGGCGCGTCACAGGTTTGTTGTCTCGTGTGGTCTCTGTTTTTGTGATACGACAGGGCGATAGCATTCTTGCAGACCTTCCCGCACGGCTGCAGTTGGCCATCCTCGTCAACCACAGTCAGTTCACAGTTTTTTTGCCCGGAGTGGTAGTTGCGTTTGTGACACGACAGTGATTTTACGTTCTTGAAGACCTTCCCACATTGCAGCAGCTGGCCATCCTCCCAGAATATTATGAAGTTGCAAATGGCTCGCCCGGCAGGGACGTTTTTTTCGATTTTCCCTGCAACCATTGTGTCTATGGTGACCCCGTTAACAGGGTTGCAAATAGAGCAGTATCTATTGGCCAAATGAGGACATGAGCTTTGTCTGGGTGTTGCTACTGTAGGGCTTGTCGAACTTTCTTCACAATCGGACGCTCTGCTATCGGATGAACCGGAAGACTGCCGGAATTGACAAGCCCCACGACAGGGATGAACGAAACAATTTAAACCCAAAGTATGCGGGTATTGTTCAGGGACTCCATTATCCCCTCCAGAATCAGAATACGGGAGGCTACTGAAAAAACTTATAGGTTGAGGGAGGGCCTCCGTGGCTTCCTGCCCGGATGATTCTGATGGCGAGTTGGGTTGTTGGCTGTGTCCAGAGCCAGGCATCATAGTAGTGATCGTGAACGGATGATCCTGACTGGTCTCCCGGAGTTCCACCGAGTTAAACGACGATGAATCGGGGTTCCAATAGTTTTTTAAAAGCGAACCGACAGTGGCAACCACTTTTACAGATATTTCTGAATAAGGGTTAGAGCTCAGAAGAGTGTCTTTGGTGGTCAGAATCAGTTCATAAACAACCAGCAGATTCGTGGCGTAAAGCCATTGCCATGAAACCGACTCAATGATGGTCGTTTTCATCCCGTCACTGTCAGGTCTGGGTGGTTTGCTATCAGATAGAAAATCAGGTTCTGTATAGCCGTTTGTGTCGGCAATGTGTGAGGGTCTGTCCGGTAATGTTTGCCGGTCAAACTTTATAGAAAAGCTCTGATTTGGAAAAACTGCACTTTGCACAAGCTCGACAATAAAACGTTCTGTCAGCGGTTCGGCCTGACAGGCGACAGACAACTTCAGTAACAGCAACCGCAGTGCCGCAAAGAGTGAGAGTTTAATAATTCTATCTCTGCATTCTGGCTTTTACAGAGCAAGGATAGATCAAGAAAACCTCATGAAAGGGCTGGTTGTCAGATTAAGGCCAAAGGTTATCGTTCAGATCCACAACAGAAGGCTTGCGTTTTCGATGCATTCTTTTGTGACTCGAGAGGGCTTGAGCATTTTTGCAGGTCTTTCCGCATGGCCGTGGCTGGTCATCCTCCCCGATCCCGGTCACGTCACAGGTCCGTCCCCCGTTGTGCTGTCTTCTTTTGTGGTCCCTGAGGGCTCTGGCATTCTTGCAGACCTTTTCGCATGGCTGTGGCTCGCCATCCTCACCGATCACGGTCCAGTCACAGGTTTGTTCCCCGGTGTGGTATCCGTATTTATGACTCGAAAGGGATTTAGAACTCTTGAAGACCTTTCCGCATGGCCACGGCTGGCCATCTTCCCCGATCACGGTCACGTCACAGGTTCGTTGCCCGGTGTGGAACGCACTTTTGTGATTCGTCAGGGCCTGAGCATTCTTACAGACCTTTCCGCATGGCCGCAACTGACCATCCTTCCCGATCACGTCCACGTCACAGGATTGTTGCTCAGTATGATATCGTCTTTTGTGATTTGACAGGTCTTGAGTACTCTCGCAGGTGATCTCGCATCGCCGATGATGGCCATCCTTCCCAACCACCACCACGTCACAGATTTGTTGCCCGGTGTGCCGTCGGCTTTTGTGAACGTAGAGAGCTGCGGCATTTAAGCAGGCCTTTCCGCATGGCCGCGGCTGGCCATTCTCTCCGATTACAATCACGTCACAGTTTTTTTTCCCGGTGTGCAGTCCGCTTTTGTGAACGGACAGAACTGCGGCATTCCTGCAGACCGTCCCGCAGGGCCGTTGCTGACCATCCCTTCCGATCACGGGTAGATCACAGGTTTGTTGTCCCGTGTGGTCTCTGCTTTTGTGATACCTTAGAACGTTAGCATTCTTGCAGACCGTCCCGCACGGCTGCAGTTGACCATCCTCCCCGACCACACTGAGATCACAGGTTTTTTGCCCAGAGTGGTAGTTGCCTTTGTGTCGCGACAGTGATTGTGCATTCTTGAAGACCTTCCCACATTGCAGCAGCTGGCCATCTTCCCCGAATATTATCAAGTTGCAAATGGCTTGCCCGACAGGGACGTTTTTATCGATTGTCCCTGCAACCATTGAGTTTATGGCGATCCCGTCTGAGTCAACCCCATGGGGGCATGAGCTTTGTCCGGGCGTTGCTACTGTGTGGTCTGTCGAACTTTGTTCACAATCGGGCGTTCTGCTATCAGATGAATCGGAAGACTGCCGGAATTGACAAGTACCGTGACAGGGATGGACGAAACAATTTAAACCCAACGTATGTGACTGTTGTTCAGGGGCTCCATTATCTCCGCCAGAATCAGAATACAGATGGCCACTGAAAAAGCCTACAGGTATAGGGAGGACTTCCTGCCCGGACGATTCTGATGGCGGGTTGGGTTGTTCGTTCTGTCCAGAGCCGGGCATCATAGTGGTGATAGCAAGCGGGCGATCCTGACTGGTTCCCCGAAGTTTCACCGAGTTAAACGACGGTAAATCGGGGTTCCAATAGCTTTTCAAAAGCGAAACGACAACGGCAACCACTTTTACACATATCCCTGAATAAGGGTTGGAGCATAGTGTAGTGTCTTTGGTATCGACAATAAAACGTTCTGTCAACGGTCCGGCCTGACAGACGACAGACAACGTCAGTAACAGCAATTGCAGTGCCGCAAAGAGTGAGTGTTTAATAATTCTATCCCTGCATTCTGGTTTTTACAGAAAAAGGATAGATCAAGAAAACCTCATGAAAGTGCGGTTGTCAGATCAAGGACAGAAGTCATCTTTCAGATCCTCAACAGAAGGCTTGCGTTTTCGATGCATTCTTTTGTGACTCGCGAGGGCTTGAGCATTTTTGCAGGTCTTTCCGCATGGTCGCGGCTGGCCATCCTCTCCGGTCACGGTCACGCCACAGGTTTGTTGCCCGGTGTGGTATCCGATTTTGTGACTCGACAGGGCGTGAGCATTCTTGCAGACCTTTCCGCATGGCCGCGGCTGGCCATCCCCAACCACGGTCACGTCACAGATTTGTTGCCCGGTGTGGTATCTCATTTTATGATTCGACAGAGCTTGAAGATTCTTGCAGGTCTTTCCGCATGGCCGCGGCTGGCGATCCTCCCCGGTCACGGTCATGTCACAAGTTTGTTGCACGCTATGGTATCCACTTTTGTGAGCCAACAGGCTGTTGGCACTCTTAAAAACCCTTCCGCATAACCGCGGCTGGTCATCCTCCCTGATTACGATCACGTCACAGGTTTGTTGCCTGCCGTGGTCTCTTTTTTTGTGATTCATCAGGGCGTTAGCATTCATGCAGACCTTTCCGCATGGCCGCGACTGATCATCCTCACCGATCACGGAAACGTTACAGGTTTTTTGCCTGCTGTGCTGTACTCTTTTGTGAACGTACAAAGTTGCGGCATTTCTGCAGGTCTTTCCGCATGGCCGCGGCTGGCCATCCTGCCCGATTACAATCACGTCACAGTTTTTTTCCCCGGTGTGCTGTCCGCTTTTGTGAGAGGACAGAACTGCAGCATTTCTGCAGACCTTCCCGCAGAGCCGCTGCAGACCATCCCTCCCGATCACGGGTACATCACAGGTTTGTTGTCCCGTGTGTTCTCTGCTTTTGTGATACTTCAGAACGTTAGCATTCTTGCAGACCGTCCCGCACGGCTGCAGTTGACCATCCTCTCCGACCACCGTCAGATCACAGGTTTTTTGCCCAGAGTGGCAGCTGCCTTTGTGACGCGACAGTGATTTTGCATTCTTGAAGACCTTCCCACATTGCAGCAGCTGGCCATCCTCCCCGAATATTATCAAGTTGCAAATGGCTTGCCCGGCAGGGACTTTTTTATCGATTGTCCCTGCAACCTTTGAGTTTATGGCGATCCCGTCTGAGTCGACCCCATGAGGGCATGAGCTTTGTCCGGGCATTGCTACTGTGTGGTCTGTCGAACTTTGATCACAATCGGGCGCTCTGCTATCAGATGAACCGGAAGATTGCCGGAATTGACAAGCGCCATGACAGGGATGGACGAAACAATTTAA
>NZ_JAHHPQ010000788.1:0-1262 GCF_024606245.1 Endozoicomonas sp. SESOKO2 | reverse complement strand
GGCTCTTACAGAGCAAGGATAGATCAAGAAAGCCTCATGAAAGGGCGGTTGTCAGGTTAAGGCCCGAGGTCATCGTTGTGATCCACAACAGAAGGCTTGCGTCTTCGATGCTTTCTTTTGTGATTCGACAGGGCTTGAGCATTCCTGAAGACCTGCCCGCATGGCTGCGGCTGGCCATCCTTCTGAACCACGGTCACGGCACAGGTTTGTTGCCCGGTGTGGTATCCAGTTTTGTGAGCCGACAGGCTGTTAGCATTCTTGAAGATCTTACCGCATGGCCGCAAACAGCCATTCTCACCGATTACGGTCACGTCACAGGTCTTTTTCCCGGTGTGGTGTCCGCTTTTGTGAGTGGACAGAGCTGCTGCATTTCTGCAGACCCTCCCGCAGGGCCGTTGCAGACCATCCCCCCCGATTACGGGTATATCACAGGTTTGTTGCCTCGTGTGGTCTCTGATTTTGTGAACCGACAGGGTTTGAGCATTCTTGCAGACCTTTACGCATGGTTGCAGTCGGCCATCCTCCCCGATTACGGCCATGTCACAGGTCTTTTTCCCGGTGTGCTGTCCGCTTTTGTGAGTGGACAGAGCTGCAGCATTTCTGCAGACCTTTTCGCACGGCTTCGGCTGGCCATCCTTCCCAATCACGGTCACGTCACAGATTTTTTGCCCGGTGTGCCGTCGGATTTTGTGAATGTACAGCGCTTCGGCATTTCTGCAGTCCTTTCCGCATAGTCGCGGCTGGCCATCCTCCCTGATTACGGTTACGTCACAGGTTTGTTGCCTGACGTGGTCTCTTCTTTTGTGATTCAACAGGGCTTGAGCATTCTTGCAGACCGTCCCGCACGGCTGCAGTTGACCATCCTCCCCGACCAACGTCAGGTCACAGGTTTTTTGCCCAGAGTGGTATTTGCTTATGTGATACGACAGTGATTTTGCATTCTTGAAGACCTTCCCACATTGCAGCTGCTGGCCATCCTCCCCGAATATAATCAAACTACAAATGACTTTCCCGGCAGGGGCGTTTTTATCGATTGTCCCTGCAACCATTGAGTCTATGGCGGTCCCGTCTGAGGCGACCCCGTTAACAGGGTTGCAAATAGAGCAGTATCTATTGGCCAAATGAGGGCATGAGCTTTGTCCGGGCGTTGCTACTGTTGGGTCTGTCAAACTTTGATCATAATCGGGCGCTCTGCTATCAGATGAATCGGAAGATTGCCGGAATTGACAAGCGCCATGACAGGGATGGACGAAACAATTTAA
>NZ_JAHHPQ010000787.1:0-1289 GCF_024606245.1 Endozoicomonas sp. SESOKO2 | reverse complement strand
CCATCAGAATCTTTACTGATGAACGGTTTAATCTTCTGCACATCCCACAGGCTGGCTGGCCGGCAATGATCACAAAGTATCTTTTGATTATACCTGCAAACTATAACATCCAGTTTGTGTTCAGCAAGGATGACTCTGAAGCTGAGCAAGCGTTATTTCCCAGGGTAAGCGACCCGGACAGTATAGAACGAATACTTCTGAAACCACTGGAGGAAGCAAGGAAGATAATCATTAAAGAAAGACCAAAGCAATATGTTTTTTTTCTGGACAGTGAAATCAAAAATAGTGGCAGACCGGAAAACATTAAGAAGTATTTAAGGCTTGTCAAGGCTTTTATAATAGGTAAACCCGAAGTACTTGATATATCATCAGAGGTAAGAGCCTCTGATATTGATCAATTATTAGAGAATGCCGGAAGCTATGAGCTAAGCCGGAATGAGTATACAACATCGTTTCAAGCGCTCCAGAAAACACCACAACCTGAAACCGGTTTTGATGCATTCGTTTATAACCTGCCCCGGCTCGAATCTCAGCCAAATTATGAGGCTATAAGTAGTGCTCTATTAAAGAAACATCGCACAAAGTCAACCTGGGTCCACTATTATTTATGGGCTTACGAGACGCTTAATGATCGCCGTGACAACGAACGTGAGCTGTTCCGGGATACGATAATGACACAGAAGATTGAAAAAAATGAACACATGAAAAAAACTTTCTTCGCACTTCTGGGAACGGCCGATCTGACGGTTATGTACGATAATAATCGGGAGGCCATGAGCACCGCATTCAAAAGGTACAACGTAAATCTTTCTAAGTGGTTGGCCTTTTTTCACTCGATCTCAGGCACCTCTGCCCTTATTCTTGGAGAGACAAAAAAGTCAAATTTTCATTTCAGACATTATGAAAAACAAAACAATATATTACAGTCATCAAGTAACTGACCCTGAGGAATAGGACATTTCCGACTTATTGGGCAGGTACAAGAGTAGCATAAAGCCCAAATGCGTAAATTGAAGACTTGTGATCAGTTTACGCTCAGTATTTTTCCATAAACAGCGGCAGTTTTCTAATCAGGAAAATGAGGGTTCGACAACCCAGCGCTGCGGGATTTCACACCAAAACTTCACAGGCAGTGGAATAGAAGCCCCACCGTAAACTTTTCCGTCTCTTTTTGAGAATAATGACAGAGACCCCATTGCCTGTTATGCCTGTTACCTACAGAGCCATTCTTGCTACATCCTGAGCCCACTGCTATTTTTCCTCAAGCTCCATAGGAGTCATAACAATTC
>NZ_JAHHPQ010000786.1:0-9017 GCF_024606245.1 Endozoicomonas sp. SESOKO2 | reverse complement strand
ATGGATGTTGCGATCAGTGGCAGTGGCTGGTTTGCGGTCAAGGGCAGTGATGGCATCCAGATTAGCCAGCGTCACCACATCGGTAGTAGCCTGAGCGGGTATAGAGGTCTGGTTGATTTTCAGGTCGGTCTGGGTACCAGCCAGTACGTTGCCCGATGCATCCGCTGAATACCCCTGAAGCCTGAGGCCCTTATTATTCACCACGTTATTGTTGGCATCTAACTGAAAGAAGCCTGCACGGGTGTAATTCATTTGGCCATTGTCATTAACTACGAAAAAACCCTGACCATTAACCGCCATATCAAGAGCATTTTCTGTGGAAGTGATATTGCCCTGGGAGAACTGCTGGCTGATAGAGGCCACCTCAACACCTGCCACCTGACCATTACCGCCTCCTATCGAAGAGGCATAAACATCAGAAAACTCTGCGCGGGACCCTTTAAAGCCAATGGTATTACTGTTGGCAATATTATTACTGACAATTTCCAGATCCTGCTGTGCAGCATTTAATCCGGTCAACCCAATTCTGAACGACATTCCTCACCCTCCCTGATAGTCTCAGTTGCCAATGATCGAGATAGAAGACAGTGGCACAGATCCCATGCCCTCAAGCCTTAATTCAGCTCCGGCATTGGTCATATTGATACCAGACACCGTAGATTTCATAGACAGCGTACCGCTGTATGCTTCATTACCGTTGACTCCGGTTGCCGTGACTGTGTATTGCCCGGGAACAAGATCATCGAGAGTGAATGGAACGATACCTGCAGACTGTTGACCCAGTGATTTGGACTGAACCAGGCTACCATCCGGCGTATAAACCCGAATAAGGACGTCCGAAGCATTGACCTGCAACTCAGTCCTTCCGCTGAACTGACCTGCCTCTTCTACCGACAAACTGTTGGACTCAACCCATACTTCTTTCCCTACCAGTCCAGCTGCCCCCAAAGACTGGGACTGCTGAAGTGAACTGGTCAAACCACCAATGCGATCGTCAATCGAGTTGAGGCTTTCAACAGAGGATATTTGGGAAAGCTGGGTCAGCATCTGGTTTGTGTCCATCGGCGCCAGGGGATCCTGGTTGTTCAATTGTGCGATGAACAGTTCAATAAATTGGTCCTGGTTGACCTGTAGCGTTCGGCTGTCATTGTTCACAGGGTTAGCGCCGCTGCCTGATGAAACCGGATTAATGCCCGTCATAGTGCTCCTTTTTACTCACCAAGCGACAGCAATCGTTGCTGTAATTTCTTGGCGCTAACCATCACTTCCATACTGCTCTGGTAGCTGCGAGTGGCCGACAGCATGTCAGCCATTTCCTGCATCACATTGATATCCGGATAGAAAACATAACCCTCCTGATCAGCCAGAGGGTTATCGGGCTCGTATCGTTTATTTTTTGCGCTGGGTGGCATTTCCAAAACACCATCAACTTGCACCTGTGCAGATCCTTTATTCTCTCCAACAGCCTGCTGATACATCACAGAAAAAACAGGTTTTAGAGGGCGGTAAGCTTCTTCAGGCGAACTGCCTGCACTGGAGATGTTAGCGAGGTTACTGGCAATGGTATTCAGGCGAACCATCTGGGCATTCAATGCCGAACCGGATATTTCATAGAGGTTGTTCAAAGACATTTATAGACCTCCCTTAATAGCCTGCTCAAGGGAGCCCAGCTTTTTACGGAGAAAAATAAGGCTGGTTTGAAAGTCCATAGCATTCTGTGAGAAGGAAGCCTGCTCAACCCCCAATTCAACCGAATTGCCATCAGTACTTTGCTGGAATGGAACGCGATACATCAATGAACTGTGTTCAGCACTGGGCGACATTTCCAGATGCCTGCCGTCGGTGATGGCGTCTCCGGAAAGCTGGTGCTTCAGGATGGCCTGGAACTCTACATCCCGGGCCTTAAATCCCGGTGTATCAACGTTTGCCAGGTTGCCGGCAATAATTTCTGCACGGGTTCCACGAAACGCCAGCGCCTGGGGATGAACACCCAACGCAGACTCAAAGCTGATGGCCATAGGAGTTAAGCTCCTGCTTTATCGTTATTGATTTACTCCTAATCGACGACAACCCTGCTTTTATTCATTGCTATTTATTCATTGCTGAATTAAGCAGCTTGCACAGCAAAAACAGATTGCCTGTGTCAATGCTCGCTTTGCCACTCTTATATCTCTCAGTGGTCTGTCACCCAAGTTCACGTTGACTTAAGATTTATCTAGCGACCCGGGAAAATCTTTAGTAACTAGCGATTAATAATTGGAGTGCAAAAAACCTTCATGCTTTTAAATACAATGACACGACTGTTTCCTCTATGGGCTGTTATCTTTTCAGCTCTGGCTTATTCCTTCCCCGAGAGTTTTGATCATCTGGGCTACCTGATTAGTCACGGACTCAGCCTGATCATGTTGTTTATGGGACTGACCTTATCAGTGAACGACTTTGCCCGGATCAAAGATCGTTTACCCGCGCTCTATACAGGGGTGATGCTGCAATTTGGGATCATGCCTTTTGCCGGGTTATTGATTGCACAACTTCTGAGTCTTCCTGTGGATCTGACAATAGGCATGATTCTGGCGGGCAGTGTTGCCGGAGGAACCGCTTCAAACGTACTGTGTTATCTGGCAAAAGGCGATGTTGCCCTGTCCATTTCCATGACAGCTTTATCAACCCTGACAGGCGCTTTCGCTACCCCCTTGTTAATCAGTCTTCTTGCCCACCAATATATTGAAGTGGAACCACTGGCAATGATGTGGAGTCTGGCCAAGGTGGTTGTTTTTCCGGTGGCGCTGGGGATTCTGGTCAACCATTTCTGCCATGGTTTCGTGCAAAAACTGAACCCCCTGTTTCCACTCTGTTCCATGGCGACTATTCTTCTGGTCATTGCCGTCGTAGTGGCGTCTAACGCTCAAGAGCTTCCAGAAATTGGACTCATCACCATTCTGGCAGTGGCACTGCACAATGGCACAGGTCTGAGTCTGGGTTATCTGGTAGCGCATCTATCAGGCTTTGACCGGAAAACCTGCAAGACTGTCGCCATTGAAGTCGGTATGCAGAACTCCGGCCTGGCGGTAGTATTGGCTACTAAATTCTTTACGCCTGCCGCAGCCCTGCCAGCCACCTTCTTTAGCATCTGGCATAACATCACAGGCTCTGTTCTTGCTACCTGGTGGGCAAAGAGAGATAACGTTACTCAAACCGGTGAGCAAGAGACCTGATCTCGTTTATAATCGCCCTGAGCCCATTACCCCGTGAGGGACTCAGATGGTTATAAAGATCCAGTCTGGCAAACCAACCATCCATATCAAAACGACTAATGTCTTTTGGTGTGCAACCGTTAAAAACGGAGAGCACAATAGCGATCAGTCCTCTTATCACTCTGGCATCGGAGTCCACAGCAAAGTAAATGTTCATGGTCTGCTCATCATAAAAGTGGTGCAGCCAGACAGTACTTTCACAACCATGGAGTCGTGACTCTTCCGTTTTCATGGCTTCTGGCAAAGAGGGCAGTTTCTTACCAAGCAACATAATATGCAGGTATTTGTCCTGCCAGCTCCGGGAAGTAGTGATGGTCTGGAAAATCTGGTCTTTTGTGAACTCAGCAGCATGTTCACCTTCAAGCTGATTGAAGAAGGCTGAATCACCCTTAACCTCTTTACTCTCATGAACAGAATTAAACTCGCCTTTCACAATACGGATGAGCGCTTTCAGAAACGCCTCCACATCTTCGAGCGTGTTATAGACGGAAAAAGAAGCTCTGATGGTTCCTGCCAATCCCAGATGCTCCATCAACGGCATGGTGCAATGATGGCCGGTCCTTACGGCTATACCCTGTTGATCCAGCAAAAGACCAATATCCTGATTGTGAAACTCTTCGACCACAAACGAGACAACAGAGACTTTATGTCTGGTTTCCCCCACCAGGGTGACTCCCGGAATATTTCTCAGACCTTCTTCAGCTGTTTTTCTCAACCTGTCTTCATGCTGGGCAACCTCTTCCATATCCAGCGACCTCAAAAACCGGATAGCTTCCCTAAGTCCGATCACGCCCGAAACATTGGGAGTACCGGCTTCGAACTTGAACGGTAATTTGTTAAACGAGGTGCCACTGAAACTGACCTGCCGAATCATTTCTCCCCCGGCCTGCCAGGGCGGCATGGCTTCCAGCAAAGCTTTTCGACCGTATAAAACACCGATACCCGTCGGGCCAAACACTTTATGGCCGGAAAAAACATAGAAGTCGCAGTTCAGTTTCTGTACATCAACACTGCAGTGCGCCACCGCCTGAGCGCCATCCACTAACACCAGTGCGCCCACGGCTTTAGCTTCAGGTATAAGCGTTTCAACCGGATTCACTGTTCCAATCGCATTGGAGACATGGGTAATGCCAAGAATCCTGGTCCTATCCGTCAACTGTGCACGAAAACTGTTGAGGTCAAGCTCCCCCTGCTCTGTGATATTAATAACTTTGATCACGGCTCCCGTTTGTTCGGCTACCAGTTGCCAGGGCACAATATTGGCATGATGCTCCATGGCCGAAAGCAGAATTTCATCACCCGGCTGCAACTGACTTCTTCCCCAACTTTGAGCGACCAGATTCAGAGCTTCTGTCGCTCCCCGAGTCCAGATAATTTCATCTGAACTGGCGGCATTCAGGAAATGCTTGACCTCCTCCCTTGCTTCCTCAAATGCGTGGGTTGAGCGAGCACTCAGGTAGTGTGACGCACGATGTACATTGGCATTGGCTTCCCGATAAAAGCGATTGATGGCTTCAATGACCGGGAAAGGCTTCTGGGTAGTGGCAGCATTATCTAAATACACCAAAGGATGACCGTGGACGTTCTGCTCCAGAATGGGAAACTGCTTTTTCAGGTTCATGTGAGCCTATCCTGATTCGATTCGGGCACTGTATTGATTAATACGGATTATTATCGATTGACGATATTGATAGTGACAATATTAAAGTCCGGAGCAGTTTCGATGCTAAACCTGCAAACTCTCAAGAAACGGGATGCTATCTATCTGATGGTTGCTCGTTTCTATTATCAAGGATTTGTACCCGAACAAACGACAGCCTCCCAGCCCGAATATTTCATAAATAAGAGCAGGTTCCTCCCAATCACCTGATATGATTGGGTCGACCAAAAGAAAGCTTCGGAAGAAGCAAACCGGAACCTGCTATGGCGAAACATACACAAGAAGCTCTTCGTTTTCACCCCGTTAATGGTAAAACTGTCAGAGCTGATTTTAACTGAAGGGAGTTGTCCTTCGATTTTGGTGCTTTACTGCTTCATGAAATGGCCATCTGTACTGAGCTCATTCCCCGGCTCATTAAGGCAATCCGGGACAAACGACATCAATCTTATACTGACCATTCCAGTAAGAAAAAGAGGAGCCCTGATCCGGGAAAATATTCGATCATTAATCGTTCTTCCATAATTCAGTGATTCTCAACTTGTAATCTTCATCGACGGTCACCACATGTCGGCTATCGGCGCTGAAGTCGGCTGAGGTAACTGCATCATTATGTTGAATGATGGCTTTTACCCGCCATGATCCACCCGCTTGCAGGCCACTGATTTTCGCCGTGCCGTCATTACTGGCGGTCACAACATGGAGGCCATCGGTGCTGAATGTGGCTGAGCGGACACCATCGTCATGAACAATTGTGGCTATTTCTTGCCATGATCCATCGTCCTGCAGGTTAAAGATTTTCGCCGTACTATCATAACTGGCGGTCACCAGATGGCGGCTATCGGCGCTGAATGTGGCTGAGACAACAACCAGGTCATGCTCACTTGTGGCTATTTCCTGCCATGATCCATCGTCTTGCAGGCTAAAGATTATCACTTGGCCATCCCAGCCGACGGTCGCCAGGTGGCAGCTGTCGGCACTGAATTTGGCAGAGGCGGGGGTACCGTATACACGGGTGTTTTTTTCTACCCATGATCCAGCAGCCCCCTGAACATAAATTTTTTGAATTGTATCATCACCGATGATCACCAGATGACGGCCATTGGGGCTGAGCTTGGCCGAAATGATCCATCTTTGATGAATAGTGTCCTCTACTTCCCATGATCCATCGTCCCCCTGGCTAAGGATTTTCACTTCATCACTTCCGGTGGTCACCGCATGACGGCTATCAGCACTGAAGGTGGCTGAAAGGACCGGGATAGTATGGGTAATGGTGTTTTTTATTTCCCATGATCCATCCTCCTCCAGACCATAGATTTTCGCTGTTTTATCGTTACTGGCGGTGACCAGATGACGGCCATCGGCGCTGAAGGTGGCTGTATTGATCTTGCAAGTGTGGGTAATGGTGGCTGTTATTTTCGATGTTCCATCGTCTTCCAGACCATAGATTCTTGCCGTTCTATCGACATTGCCGATCACCAGATGACGGCCATCACGGCTGACGTTGGCAAAGAGGACACTACGATCATGGGAAATGGCGACTTTTGGTTCCCATGATCCATCGTCTTTCTGAACATAGATTTTATGGCTGCCGTTCAACAGATGGCGGTCATCGTGACTGGCGGTCACCAGATGGCGGCCATCGGGGCTGAAGGAGGCTGTCTTGACTTGGTTTACATGGCGGATTTCGGCTTTATCCACTAACTTGAACTTCTCACATTGAGACATCAGTTTACTGTTGATGAACAGTAACTGAGCAGGAAAATAAAGACTCTTTTGTTGTTCTATGAGTGACTCGACAGCGCCCCTATCCGCAAACGGCTTCAACCAATGACGGAGTTGTTGCTCGTCTTTTGCCCTGAGGATGGACTCTAGTTGAAATGGGTACGGCGAAGGAATCTGGCGATACCAAGCTCTTTCCTGAGCTTTATCGTTTTCAACAAGATCGCGAAGATGTTTGCAGACCTTTTTTAAACGGGTAATCTCACGAAAGCCCAGATAGCGAATAATCATGCGCTGTGTTAATTCGGGCAAATCCAGGAATAAACTTTGACTTTTCTCATAGACAGTCACTTCCCTGCCTGCGCTGAAACCCGATGGTGCTTGCTCCGGCTGAATTTGCTCAGGTGTTGGCCAGAGTGAATTTTCAATGCTGGCATTGCTGTTTATCAGGTCCATTTTTTTTAAGCTCCAAAGTCAGTACTTACCCCCGCCTGGAAAGGGCATTCGAAATTGATTCGATCTGTTTGAGTCGATTTTATAATGGAAGTTCAAAACAATGAGGTCAGTGGAGTTAAGAGAAAGAAGCACCCTGATCCGGGAAACAGCCAGCCAGCCTGCCCCACGGTGCTCAACAGTACAGCCTGTTTAAACCAAATACGGCAATATCTGCTACGTTTGTTCAAAAAAACATCAACCATTCGGACTGTAGCAGTGTTTATGAAATATTCGGGCTAGAATAAATGCTGCATTAATGCAGTAGGAGATTTGATCATGTCGAGGCAGAATGCAAATCCAACTTTCAGGCTGGCGTTTTTGACGATTTTATTATCGATGTGCTCTCTGAACGTATTCTCCGTTGGTCTGGCACAGATAGAATTCTTGCAGGGAGCCGGTGCCGATAGCTTCACAGTGACTACAGGATTTCCAAGATTATGCATCGACCATGTCTCGCCATGGACTCTGCAAACGCTCCCGGGGAGCGGACAGACCATGAATATTTATTACCTCCAGGGTGCGGGTTTCTGCGACGTAGATCCGTCTGTCCAGCTGTTCGAGGTGAAAAGTAATCAACATCCTGACAAGCTTGCCCAATTTAAATGGTTAAAGGACGCCGGTGAAGACCCAACTTTGGTGGACATCTATGACCCTGATCGGTTATTAACCATTGATGCCGACGATGTCTACCATTTTAAAGTCTGGGCCAGTTATAGTGGTCAGTCTCGCTGAGAACTCTGGCAAATTGAATCACTTCAATGTGGAGACAATAAAATCAGACAACAGGTTAACCAGAACATCACATAAGTCACTTTCGACTCAGATTAATTTTCACTGACTGAGAACCCACCGACTGCATGATAAAAAGTTCGGCAGGTCAATAGGAATAACCTCTTATTCCAGAACAATCGAACCAATTAGAAAATAGCGCATTACTTTAAGAATCTACTGAACAGACAATGCGCATAAATCCATATCGCGAACAAAAACTAAAATTTGTTGGAGCCTCCCTACTCCTGGCTGCAGGACTTCAAGGCGCGTTTGCTGCGGAGCCTGCAGGTGAGGACTACGATTTTGCCGGCGTACCCTTCCTGTTCAGTTCTGAAGACTGGGGCACCGCTCTGGGTGGTGCCGGAGTTATCAAGGGCGTTGGACAACCACAAGCCTCTCTGTTCGGAACCGCCATCGCCTCCAGCAATGGTTCCGCGATGGTCTATGCCGGTCTTTATAATCTCACCATTCCTGATCTTGATCAGATGCTGGTGAGTGTGAATGCTCTTTATGGAGACTACACACGATCCAGTTATTACTTGCCCGGCAACCCTCACTTTTCCGGAGAGCAACCCGGCAGTAATGACTCGAGTAAGGACAACTTCATTACCACAGGCAGTATTGAACAAAGCTACACGGCCCGTTTCAAATACATTTTGCCCATTGCAGAAGGTCGAGACGGTGCGATGTCCAGCCTGAAACAGGATGCTTTGGGCAATGCCGCTTCGGGTCAAGTCTGGAACCCTCTGACATCCGGCATCAGCTCTTTCGAGGTTCAGCCTTTCTACAAAAGTCAGGAACTGGATGACTACTCAACAGATTCCGCAGACAAGGCAGCTGGCATCAAGTTGATTCTGGATTACGACAATCGTAACGCCAGTCAGCTGCCGTCCCGAGGCAGTCGGACAACCTTCACCTACACCAGAGACTGGGGTAGCGAAAGCCGTACAGACTGGACGACCTGGGAATTTGAGTTCAGCAAGTTCTTCAACCTCGGCAGCAATGAATATCTTGATCAGCAGGTCATCGCAGTGAACGCCTGGCTTGCTGATACGCCCACCTGGAACGACACTACCCATGTCAATGGCGAGCAAGAGTTCAAGCGCCCTCCTTCTTTT
>NZ_JAHHPQ010000785.1:0-3983 GCF_024606245.1 Endozoicomonas sp. SESOKO2 | reverse complement strand
AAAATCGAAAGTTGTCAGGCAGGGTATTGTCTTACCGCTGCTGAATGCTGATTCCGTCAGACCCAGTGCGGCATCCAGAGCTTGTTGCTTGAGAGAGTGCTGCTGCGTGAAGGTGTTCATATCGGCCAGAACATTGACCTGTCTCGGCGAGAACTGGAAGGGACCGCCATCATTTTCGACAGCTTTTTCTGCAGCCTTCAGGACTTCCCTCATTCTCCCAATGTCTGCTTTCCTGGCTCCAATCTCACTTCTAAGGTGAAGCCGTTCCTTAAGCAGTTGACGGATCTTGCCGCCATTACCATCATACCCGCCCAGCTGTAAAAGTTTTTCTAGCAGGGCACTAATCCGGTGTTCACAGGTGTCAGTGGAGTCTGGTTTGAGACCCGCAGCTTCTTCAGTGGCGTCAAGCGCCGCTTCATGATGATCCACCAGAGCTTTTTGTGCTTTTGATACAGCATCACTTGCCTGCTTCAAGATTAAGCCCAGCCTGTCCATTTCGTTCATATGCAGAGTTTTAGCTTTCTGATCGATGTCGCCAGGATCGATCATCTCCTTTTCTTTAAGCTCCAGCTTTTCTTTTGCATTCCACTGTTCAATCTGTGCATTCACCAAATCACTGCTTTTTATGTAGTGCTGATCTACGAATTTCCTGATTTGAAAGTACTTTCTCTTGGCTAAAAACAGTTCACCCAATGCTTCATTATCTTCGTTCTGAACATGAGAATCTGTATTGGCAAGGCCAATACAGTAAAGAGCGTTTTCCACTGAACCGAATTCATCCTTTATCTGGATGCTCAGACCTGTTTTGGCATTCAGTTCATTAAGGATTTCACCTTGTCTTTCTCTGCCGTATCCCCGCAGGAAATGACTGAAGTCCCTTAATCGCTCCTCAGAGGTTTGTTCGTCAACAGCAGCCAGATCCAACTCGATCTGAACTTGTTTCATTGCCTGATTGAGAGCCATGTTCTCTTCATCCAGGAGATCCCGGAGGTCAGCAGGTTGACCCGCAAATAACAGGTGTTTGCCACTAACAGCAATCAGCCTGCGATGAACGGCTGCCAGTTCACTTTCAGCTTGTTGTATTGTTTGTCTGGCGCTGGCTACCTCGCGATCAAGAACGTATCGGGGTTTAGGTCCCAGGCGAGCCATTTGTCTGTCAAGCTCACCTTCAATGGCTGCGATATGCTCATTAACGGTGGTAACACCTACTTTGGGAACTTCTTCATAAAGCTCTTGGAGTTTTTCTTTAATTAAAATATTCTGGTCGTTTATACCGGCGTCATCTTCATAGGACTTAATGTTGAGTTGATGAGCGATTTCATTGTTTCTGCTTCTTCTGACATCTTCATCGCCAAAGGCTTCGTCTACTTCTTCCATTAATGCCAAAATATTTTTTTCAAGAACATACTTTTTTTCAGGCAGGTAGGCTTTTCTTCTGAATATTATTCCCAGATCATTGGCCAGTTTAGCCACGAAAGCCCCGCCTTTTTCATCAGCCTCTTCGCGGACAAAGTCGTAGATGTGCAGCTTGTCCTCTATAATTTTGAGTATACTTGACTGTCTTGTTGCGGCTCGGCTGCTCACATTTTCGACATAAAAGTCAAGATTCCTTTGAAGGTTCTGAAGTTCTGTGTTCCCGGCCTGGCTCCTGAATAGGATGTCTTCTTTCCGGAGTGAGTGCTTTATCGTATCGACCGTGGATTCTGAGACCTCACCGCTGTCAAGTTTTGTACGAACCCTGTCAAGCCTTGCGGTTTTGTCATCACCATTATTGACTTCTATTTTGAGTATGTCTTCTACTGTTTTCAGCATTTTCAGAGCCACTTCCTCTTCCTGCTGTCTGACTTTTGTCATCCTTGTCTGAATTTCCTCAGAAATGACGTTGCGACGGTAATACACATCGTCCTCACTATTGAGGTCATCCATATCAAGGGCTTTTTCCACATCAGACAGTTTTTCCAGTACCACAGGCATGGCTTTGGGGTGGCCTGGTGTTCTGATGTCTTTCAGTTCTTCTTCCAGATATTGAAGACTGCTGAACCTCTGATACATTGCTGTTTTCAGTGCATTGTCTTCTTCCGTGGTGCTGTCTTCATCCAGCCTGATACGTAAAATCAGTGCCAGACCATCTTGCTCGGTTTTGACGTCAGGTTCTTCCATGCAGCATTGAGCATTCAGTGCCTGGATTTTCTGAAGCAAATGTTCTTGATCTTTGCCGAGGGTAGTGCCCTGAGTATTCAGTGACTGAAGTCTGTCAAACAGGTTTTTTTGTTGAAGATTCAGTATATGTTTACTCTGTAGTTGAGCATTCAGTGTCTCAATTCTTTGAAGCAGTTGATTTAGTTGAGCGTCAATATCTACATTGCGATCAAAATTCTGAAGGTTTAAATGTTCGGCAATGGTTGCATAGCTGGCTTTGGTTTCGGCATCTCTTCTGGTTTTCTGGTGCTGAAGCCGTTCATAGATCTGAACTATACGCTGCTTGTGTTGCTGCTGAATGGCCTGAAGAATGTCACGTTGACGGGCTACCAGGTCATCTTCGTTTTCAGGAACCAGGCCCAGCTGACGTTCAGCGATAGCCATTGTCTCCCGGAATACAGCATCATAGGGTTCAACTGGGTGTTGTCGCAGACGCTCTTGAATGCACTGAAAGCGGGCATCCAGATCTTTTTCATCGATTTTAATAATACCGAGCTGGCGTTCTAGAGCCGGCAGTGTTGTTTCTATAGATTCTCCCTCAGGCTGTCCTGTTGTGGCCAACGCCTTGTTGATTGCATGAATTTTTATACTGATGAGTCTGGCTTGTTTTTCCAGTGACTGGCAATCATCCCAGTCTTCAATGCCAAGCTCTTCTGCCAGTCGAGCGTTGCGGGCTTTTGTGGCTTCTGCTCTGGCATTACGAATTTGTTTTTCCAGCCCCGGGATTCGTTCGACTTTCTGCCGAAATTCCCGTAACAGGCTTTGCTGTCTTTCCGATACGCCATGAAGCTGTCGAAGATCATGCTCAGCCTGATACTTAAGCTGAAGTACTATGAGCTTTTGCTTTTCAATGGCAGTGGCTTTCCCCAACATGATCTTTAAGTGGTTATTAACCTGGGTGAGTTTGCGTTCTCTTTTCAGCTGATCTATCAGTTTGCTGTCACTCTTGATCAGCTGCCTGGTCATGTCGCTCAGGACTTTGAAAGCAAAGCGGTCGTTGTCGTAAGAAACATCGAGCTGTGATTCGTCAACAACGGGTACAAGACCCATAATGCCCTGAACAACATTCTGATGACTCAGAAAGTCTCTAAGTAAGGGTTTGAAGCTGAAGTGTTTGGTCAGTTGAATCTGCAGCCAGGTTGGCGTGATAGCGGACGAGGCGGCTCTGATATGTTCCAGTGTGAATTCAAATTCTAATACCGTAATTGCCCGATCTTGATCAGCGGTGGCCAATGCCTGCTGGAGATATTCATAGAATGCAAGCGCACGTCCCGACACTCTATCTTCGTTTGTAAGCGTTGTCGGTTGATTTTTGCTCACTTCAGCATTGTGCCGTGCAACAAACTCCTCCAACAGTGCCATTTGCCTGCTTCGAATGACGTGCTGGAAGCTTTTGACGCGGAATATATTAATCTTTGTTACCCATGCAGGAGCCAGGTTATTGCCCTCAGCTTCTTTCCAGAGGTTGTGGAGCTTCTCTACAAAAGCAGTATCACGGGGGTTCAGCTTCTGACCATGAAAAACAATAACCTCCCCTGGAGTTTCTGCGACTTCCAGCTTTGGATAACCCGCAGGTACAGCAGAAACCTGTGCGTCATCCCCGACGTGTACAACATAGCCGACGGGTTTGCTGTGTGCCAACAGTTCATTTAGAGCCTGCTGTTGTAAATCCCCGCCCAGAACATGAACCTGGAAATAGGCTGAGGTAGCCGCTGCCAGGAGAGCCTCGTCATTGACAAAGAGTGATTGACCCAGACGTTGCAGTTCAGGGGGCTGATCGCCCG
>NZ_JAHHPQ010000784.1:0-7321 GCF_024606245.1 Endozoicomonas sp. SESOKO2 | reverse complement strand
GACCAATTTATTGCAACCGCAGTAGGACAGCCTTAAGTCCGACAGGCTGCTAGGCGGGAGGATCATATCCTCCCCACCTTGAAGAAGGCCAAAATTATTCAGCGCTTTCCTCTTTGCCTGCAGCGGCCTTGATCATCTTCTGAAGATCGCCGCTGTCATACATCTCAATCAGAATGTCGCTACCGCCAACCAGCTCACCCTTAATCCACAGCTGTGGGAAGGTTGGCCAGTTAGCGTATTTTGGCAGATTGGCACGAATTTCCGGATTAGCCAGAATGTCTACATAGGCGAACTGCTCGCCACAAGCCATTAAAACCTGCACCGCCTTGGAGGAAAATCCACACTGAGGCAGCTTGGGAGAACCTTTCATGTAGAGCAGGATGTCATGTGTTTCAATCTGCTCTTTAATTTGATCCATGATATCCATGAAATCACCTCATCACCGAAATGGAATCAACGGCTTTTATATAAGTAACTAACCAGGTACTTAAGCTGTTGGCACTGGCATAGCATTCTAAAGAAAATACCTGACTTACACCATTGGTTATACCAAAATCCGGGCAGATAACGACTGCCTGACGGTTGCCTGATGCAGGAACTTAACGTTCTTCACATCAGTCTAAAACCTTTAAATAATTATCTTACGAGATATGTGAGTACACACAAACACAGATACATTATTACGATCTCTCTGACAAAGAGCCTGAATACATTGCAAAACGCCCACGAAAACCAAGATCAAAACTTCTCTTGTTCCCACTGGTTCAGGCTGCTTTATACATCTATCTTTAAGCCTTCGAGACTCTTAATTAAGGATTTTAATTGAATGTTAAACAAGAATACTTTTCGCTCAGACAGCCTTTATCAGAGGCTCTTGATCATTTCCCTGGCACTGATGTTATCAGGGTGCACCGGGTTCGTTCAAACCAAAGAACCAACCCTAAACCAGTACCAACTGGATACAAACCTGATCATTGACGAGCGCCCCCTGGAACCCCAGAGCATCACCATCTCAGCGGATCAAGGCACCACTCTCTATTTCGAAGATGCTGAAAATAACCAACTTTACAAAGTTTTCTACATGCTAAAGCCTGGTGAGCAAAAGGGAACGGTAGAAGTTTTCACCAGCGTCCATACCGAACTGATGGCGCCCTCATTTCTGACTTATGAAGGGGAAGAAGCTTCTGCCGTCACTTCCCCCCCAAAACCACCTGTCATTGAAGTTAAGGTCAGGGCATCACCGGTTAAGCCAGCTCATCCCTGAGTTCGTTAGCCACCTGCACCATATTGCTCAGGGCTGCTTCCACCTCGGGCCAATCCCGGGTTTTGAGACCACAGTCCGGGTTGACCCATAAACGCTGCGCAGGGATTTTTTCAGCGGCTTTCTTCATCAGCTGTTTCATCCACTGTGGCTCGGGAACGTTGGGGGAGTGGATGTCATATACCCCGGGCCCGATCTCATTGGGATACTCAAACTGCTCAAAAGCATCCAGTAACTCCATGTCAGATCTGGAGGTCTCAATGGTGATGACATCGGCATCCATTGCTGCGATGTACTCAATGATGTCGTTAAACTCGCTATAACACATGTGGGTATGAATCTGGGTTTCATCCTGAACGCCACTGGCAGCGATCCTGAAGCTTTTTACTGCCCAGTTCAGATAGTCAGGCCAGTCTTGCTTAGACAAGGGTAAGCCTTCGCGAATCGCCGGTTCATCAATCTGGATAATGCCAATACCCGCCTTTTCCAGATCCACGGCTTCGTCCCTGAGCGCCAGAGCCAGTTGCAAGCAGGATACACTACGATCCACATCTTCCCGGGGGAAAGACCAACAGAGAATGGTTACCGGACCTGTGAGCATACCCTTCATCCACTTACTGGTCTGGTCTTGGGCATAACGACTCCAATTAACGGTCATGGGCTCTGGTCTGGAAACATCACCAATGATGATGGGAGGTTTTACGCAGCGGCTGCCGTAGCTCTGAACCCAGCCATTGCTGGTGAAGGCAAAACCATTGAGCTGCTCACCAAAATACTCGACCATATCATTACGTTCGGCTTCGCCATGAACAAGAACATCCAGTCCCAGCGCCTCCTGCCTGGCAACAGTGTCCCGAATCTCCTTTTGCATAGCTTCTACATAGTCATTCTCACTTAGCTCACCTTTCCTGAATAAACGACGCTGCTTTCTGATATCAAGTGTCTGTGGAAAAGAGCCGATTGTCGTAGTGGGAAACATCGGTAATTTAAGTCTGGATGCCTGGACAAAAGCCCTCTCGCGATAAGGCAGATTACGCTGGTCATCACCACTGCCGATCCCGGCAACCCTGTTCTGAACGGCCTCGTTATGTATTCTTGATGACTGATTCCGGGTTTCAACCGCTCGATCTGATGCAGCCAGGGCAGCCTGAACTTCAGGGCTCTGATCGTCTGAAAGCAAGCGAGCTATGGAAGATACTTCCTGACACTTCTGCACGGCAAAGGCAAACCAGGATTTCAATTCATCATCCAGATTCGTTTCATATTCAAGATCAACCGGTGTATGCAACAGTGAACAGCTGGGAGCAACCCAGAGACGGTGCCCCAGACGCTCACTGGCTTCGCGAAGTTTATCAACAATAGAACGAATATCCGCCTTCCAGATATTTCTGCCATTCACCACACCGGCCGAAAGCACTTTGTAGGAAGGCAGCCGGTCAAGGATTCCCGTCAGTTGCTCAGTATCACGAACCAAGTCAACATGCAGACCTTCAACAGGTAAATTCACCACGGTCGTAGTCGAGCCATTGAGGCCTCCAAAATAGGTCGCCAGCAGGATCTTCAGATCTTTGCCTTGCAGCCTGTTGTAGGTAGACTCAAAAGCCTGATGCCATTCGGTTGGAAGATCCAGCACCAGGATGGGTTCATCAATTTGAACCCACTCAACACCTAATCTGGCCAGCTCATTGAGTACCTGCCCATAGACCTCTATAGCATCATCCAGCAGTTCCAGACGATTGAAAGCCTCCCCTTTCACCTTCCCAAGCCACAGCCAGGTGAGTGGGCCTATGAGTGTTGGCTTAACCTTAAACCCTGCATCCAATGCTTCCCGGGTCTCACGAATGAGTTCTGTAGACGACAACTTTAAGGTCTGCCCTTTGTGAAGCTCGGGAACAATATAGTGGTAGTTGGTATCAAACCACTTGGTCATCTCACAGGCTGCTGCCGGAGTACCGTTGGGAGCCCTGCCGCGGGCCATACGAAACAGCGTATCAATGTCCTCACAGTCTGAGTCTGCACCGAACCTAGCCGGCACGGCTCCCAGCATGAGCGAGTGATTCAACATCTGATCGTACCAGGCAAAATCCCCAACCGGAACCAGGTCCAGTCCAGCTTCCTTTTGCAGAGCCCAGTGCTGCCGCCTGAGGCGTTTGCCCTCCTCTAACAGCCTTTCCTTACTCAGCTCACCCTTCCAATAGGCTTCCTGCGCTTTTTTCAGCTCGCGATTAGCACCAATCCGTGGAAAGCCACCACTGTGTGAGATTGCCATAATCGGATTCCCCAGAGCATCCGCTCTTGTTTATTTAAAAAGATTTGTTCATAACCCATGGCGACATAAAATTACTCTGTCGTTCATGGCTAGCTATTGTCTTTTCGAAATCTGCCGTGGCTGCGAAGTCAGTGTCCTCACGCCCGGCTGCTCATCGGGTATTAGTCTGGCCCACGAAAGAACTTGAATCAAACTCATTTTACTAATGATAATAGTGAGCAGAATTGATAATCTTTTAAAGAATAAATCCCCAGACGAGACATTTCTTATCATGACAACCAACATAGGATTGGAACTGAGGCATCTGAAAACACTTCACGCCCTGAAGCAAACCGGTAGCCTGGTTGAAGCAGCCAGAATCCTGCACCTGACTCAATCTGCTCTGTCCCATCAGATCAAAGAACTCGAAGCCCGAATTGGCATGGAATTATTCATCCGCAAAACCCGCCCACCCAGATTTACATCAGCAGGCCTGCGCATCCTGCAGTTGGCAGACGAACTTCTTCCTCAAATAAGACATGCTGAGCAAGATCTGTTCAGGCTGGCTGGAGGGGAATCAGGACGACTGAACATTGCCATTGAGTGTCACAGCTGTTACCAGTGGCTAATGCCAACCATTGACGCTTATCGTCAACAATGGCCGGAAGTGGAGATGGACTTTGCCACCGGCTTCAACTTTGCCCCCTTACCCGCCTTATCGAGAGGAGAGCTGGATCTGGTGGTAACCTCTGACCCGATGGATATTCCCGGTCTGACGTATATCCCGCTGTTTCGTTATGAGATGCTACTGGCTCTCTCCAGACACCACTCCCTGCTGAAAAAGGAGTGGATCGGGCCTGCTGATCTGGAAGAAGAAACACTGATCATCTATCCCATTGATCACGACCGGCTTGATATCTTTAATCGTTTTCTGGATCCGGATGACGTAGAGCCCAACCAAGTCAGAACGGTTGAGTTGACTCTGATGATGCTGCAGCTGGTTGCCAGTCAGCGCGGTGTCTGTGCTCTGCCTAACTGGGCTCTGGCGGAGTACCTTGAAAAAGACCATGTAGCAGCAAGAAAGCTGGGAAGCGAAGGTCTCTGGTCAACACTCTACGCAGGTATCCGCGTGGAACAGAAAGAACAGCCCTATATTGCCGACTTTCTGGAAACAGCCAGAGAAACCTGCTTCAAAACGTTACCGGGAATTCTTCCGGCCCTGCCGGAATGAAAAGCCTTGAAGGAGGGAAACAAACAAGGCTACTTTCAAACCAGGCCTTCCAGTCGTTCAGCGTCTCTGCTTGCGAGGTAAAACAAGACTGAACCGGGCGCCCCCCAGAGGACTGTGGCTGACCATTGCACGACCGTTGTGCCAATACATAATTCGCCGCACGATGGAAAGCCCCAGCCCATAACCGCCTGATTTTCTGGTACGACTGTCATCCAACCTTGAAAACGCTGAAAAGACTCGATCCCATTGATCCTCTGGGATACCGGGGCCGTCATCGTCCACATCAACTCGACAAGTGTCTTGTGTTGCAGAAAATCTGACCTCCAGTTTACTGTCTGCATAGCGACAGGCATTACCCACCAGATTCTGGATAGCCCGGTGCATATAGCGACGATCAATGTCCGCAAAGCGACGTGGGTCAAGTATATTGCATGGAACGTGCTCAATGGCCACACGATCCTGCAGGCGCTTGTGCTCACTGACGACCTGACCAATGATTTTATCAACATCTTGCCGCTTGAAACGCACCTCTGGTGCACCCTGTTCAAGATTGGCATAGGTCAAAATCTCATCCACCAGGTTATCCAGTTCCTGAATATCCTTATCCATGCCTTCTAACTGATGATCTCTTTCTTCAGACGTCCTGGCGTCGGCCACCAGATCCAGACCAAACCTGAGCCGGGCTACGGGGGTCCTCAACTCGTGAGAAACACCCCTGATCATTTCTTTCTGCAAACTTAACAGTCTCTGGATATGACCCGCCATGGCATTAAATGCCTGAGCCAGACGACCAATAGAGTCGGCACCATGCAAAGAGACACGAACATCAAAGTCGCCGCGGCTGAAACGCGTGGCTGCTCTCTCAAGCTTACGCAGTCGTTTTTCCATTCCCCGAACCAGAATATAAATGGCCAGACTCAGGGAAGTCAGTACAAACAAACCAATGGTCAGCATCAGCTTGAAAGGATAAGGATTCAGCAACCCTAATGGTCCCATTCTGATCAATCGGGATTCATCAGGCAGACTTGTGTAGATAGATACCGTCTGTGCCTCATCATCCAGCAACATCATCATGCTGCCTTTACGAAGCTGCTCCTGTTGCACAGGCACTAACCGGGTTTGAGAAGGCTCCACCAGATGGACAGGGTAACTGAAGCTATTGACAGACAACTCTTTCAGTTTTTCTGCTCTGCGAGCGACGGGAAAACGCATTAATTTGGCTTTTAGAAGGCTGAGAGTACCACTGGCTGTTTGCTCCGATATAGACGACACTACACCTTCCAAAAGGCTGTCTCCCGTCAGAGGTGTCATCACCAGTGCACTGTTCTGATCCAACATACGAACCTTGATACCATCGTGCTTCAGAGATTTGAATTGATCCTGATCCAGACCTGAATTTTCAGGGCTCACCAGCTCAAAGGGAATCGCAAGACGCTTTCCCCAGTCTTCGAGCCAGGGCTTACGTTCGTCTTCAGGCAACGATTCAACGGTCTCGGCGATCAGACGAAAGGTTCCCCTGACCATATCTTCACGATATTCAGCCTGTCTTATTCCATTGATCAGCGTAACGGAAATACCAGATAGAACAGCGACGAGCACCAGCGTAAACAGGAGCCCGCCATATATGCGTAAGAAAATGCTACTCACAGGTTTCTCTACTTAGATAACTCAGAGCGGTTATTCGCTTTTAACGAAGAGGTAACCTTTACTGCGAACAGTTTTGATCAAACGAGGGTGCATGGGATCGTCGCCAATCTTAGGTCGAATGCGAGACACCCGAACATCAATGGAACGATCCTGACCATCGTACTCTATACCACGCAGCTGAGAGAAAATTTCTTCCCGGCTCAACACTCGACCCGCATTGGAGCAGAGCAACCACAGCAGGTCAAACTCAGCACTTGTTAATTCAACACTAACATCGTTCAGCCAGGCTTCTCGCATAGAGTTATCCACAACCAGCGGACCAAAAATCAAGCGACTGTTGCTTTGCTCTTCCTGTTCTTCCAGAGGCCCCTGATTTCGGCGCAGCAAAGCTCGGATTCTGGCTAATAGCACTCTTGGACGAACCGGTTTGGCAACATAATCATCTGCTCCCATTTCCAGCCCCAGTACTTCATCCAGGTCATCGGTCCGGGCGGTCAGCATCAGAATTTGTCCGGCATACTGCTCACGAACCCGGCGACAGATGGAAACACCATCTTCTCCTGGCAGCATCAGATCCAGCACCACCAGATCAGGACGCTCTTCAAGAATACGACCAACCGCTTTGCCACCATCACCTTCTATAGAGACCGAGAGTCCATTGTTCTCGAGGTAGTCCCGGGTGAGTGTGGCCAGCCGTTCATCATCCTCAACAATCAGGATTCGACCTGTTTCTGAATTCTCCACAGCCAAACTTCCAAAGATTATAAAAATGAAGACTATAAGCCCGACGGGAATTGCCAGGCTCAGGTGATGGATACTACTACAGCATTGCATTAGAGTCCCTACATGACCTGTAAATTCCCCAAAAGGTCATTTTCCTGCCCTAGCAGCCTGTCGGACTTAAGCGTCCGTAGCGAGGATTGCAAGAAATTGA
>NZ_JAHHPQ010000783.1:0-1674 GCF_024606245.1 Endozoicomonas sp. SESOKO2 | reverse complement strand
CGTTTTGTTTAAGTTTCTGTCATTGTGTTTAAGCTTGATTGTTTGCCTGTCAGCTTATGCTGATGATGATGAATTGGCGAAAAAATTAACCAATCCTGTTGCTGATTTAATTAGTATGCCCGTGCAAGCCAATTATGATACGGGCTTTGGCCCTGACGATGGGCATCGTACAACTGTCAACGTGCAGCCTGTGATACCCATCGAGATGAATGACGATTGGAATATGGTTTCCAGAACCATTTTACCCTTGATTGAGCAAAATGATGTGGCGGGTAGCAGCGGTTCGCAATCGGGTACTGGTGATATTGTTCAAAGCCTTTTTTTTTCACCAAAACGGCCTACCAATAATGGCTGGATTTGGGGTGCGGGGCCGGTCTTTTTGCTACCAACAGCCAGCGACGAATTACTCGGTACAGAAAAGTGGGGACTAGGGCCTACTGCTGTATTGCTTAAAATGGAGCAGGGCTGGAGTTATGGCGCACTTGCCAATCATATCTGGGATATAGCCGGTGAAGATAAGCGTGATGATGTTAATGCTTCTTTTATTCAGCCCTTTCTCACCTACACCCACAAAGGTTGGACTTATACGTTACAAACCGAAAGCACTTACGACTGGAAAAACAGTCAATGGAATATTCCGATTAATGCTGTGCTGTCGAAAGTAATTCACATAGGTCGGCTGCCGGTGAGCTTTGCAGGAGGTGTGCGTTATTGGGCCGGAGCGCCAGAACAAGGTGCAGAAGGTTGGGGAGCACGCTTTGCGGTTACTGCAATGTTGCCCAGGTAGATAGTCGGGCTTTATCGTACAAGCGGATGATGGTCTATTGCACTAAAGAAGTGCGCGATTTGGGTGCAAGAAGCATGGTAGGCGTTCTTTTTTGGTGCGTGAGGTTTAATGAATGAACGGGAATAGAATTTTTTCAGTCTGCGAGCCTTGTTGACAGGTTGTTTTCAGAATTTGGCACAGTGCCTGCATATAAGCCACCAAACTCAGTTGGAAGTAAATCAGCTGAATACTTAAGGCTGGGGGCACGGGTCATAATGACAATGTCCGGAAATTCCCTGCTGGCCAACAGGATTCACTCAGGAGAGCTTTTATGAAGTTGGTATCAGCCATCATTAAGCCATTCAAATTGGACGACGTGCGAGAGGCTTTGTCCGAGATCGGTGTTCAGGGTATCACTGTCACTGAAGTTAAGGGGTTCGGTCGTCAAAAGGGGCATACTGAACTTTACCGTGGAGCTGAGTATGTGGTTGATTTTCTGCCCAAGGTCAAGTTGGAAGTTGGCATTGCGGATGACCTCCTGGATCAGGTGATTGAAGCCATTTCTACAGCGGCTAACACCGGAAAGATTGGTGACGGAAAGATCTTCGTCACCAATCTGGAGCAGGCGATTCGGATCAGAACCAACGAAACCGGCGAAGATGCCATCTGATGTACTCAGCGGCAAGAGACCATAGTCAGGAAGTTCATGGTTCTCAGGGTACACGTACAACAACAGACAAACTTTGTCGTCCGCTTCAGCTACATTAAGAGCGGAAGGTGACATTCGCAAAAAATAAAAATGGCTAATGCGGAAACAGCTCCTGAGTCAAGGTGACTGTTTCCAGGGCATGAATGCCCTAGCAGCCTGTCGGACTTAAGCGTCCGTAGCGAGGATTGCAAGAAATTGA
>NZ_JAHHPQ010000782.1:0-1111 GCF_024606245.1 Endozoicomonas sp. SESOKO2 | reverse complement strand
TTGTCGCTCAGACTCCCTGGGATGACAGGGTAGCAGCTTGCGGGTCGGTTGGCTGGTGGTCCATTGGCCAGAGGCTTTTACCGACCGGGTGTCAGGCTTTGGTTGATCAAACTTTGGTTGAGAGTGAGGGCAAGGGCCGACAGAGGTTCCCGTTCCGTGTGCAACATTCATGGCAATACTCCATTAACACTTATGATTTATCCATTTCTCTCAAAGAGTGGATTCTGCCGTCATTAGAGTAACTTGCTGGTAAAAAGTTCCAGTATGATCCCACTGTCCTTTGCTGGATTTGCAAAGCAAGGTCAAAGGATTTTATTGGCCCTCCCCTGCTGGCGCATTCTGAGCATCTGGCTTCGCTATCTTCTTTGGTACCAGCATTTCCCATTCTCCAGGGAGGCCATCGTTGGTAACGTAGGATCGCTTCCTGCTGACCACGTTAATCCCGCGCTGTTTCAGCACTTGTCGGGCTTTCTCCGAAGTCAGCGTTTCTTGCGTCAAGGTGCCCAGATTCATCTGAATACCGTTGCTCTTCAGCCGCTGCACCTCTTGCTCCATTGACTGTTGTGTTGTCGGGCTCAGCAGCGACGGGTCATGTTCGTACTGCATCTTTTCCAGCAGCGTCATTTCGGCCGGAATCTCGACCTGCCTCAGATCATGCCAGCTGTTATGAATACCATAAGTGATCCCTTTGTTCTGATCAGCCTTGCAGGCTTGGTGGCCGGGGTCTGAACAGACAATAATGCTAGCCTCCTGAGCCATTTTCCGCCGGACATTGTCGTCAATAAACTGGTTCATTCTCTGCACTGGTTCGGCTGTCCATTCGAAGTTTTCGGAGATCTTTGAGCCATTGGCTCTGAGACCGTAGACTTGGATGTAGTTTTTCTTACGCTGATCCCCGGGCCGCCCGGTTAACTGCGCCAGATCAGCCGCACCGTGCATGGCAGCTTCCAGATGCTGTTGGAATTCACTCTTTTTGTCAGGCTCGGAGACAAAGTCTTCAGTCAGCTGTGGTGGTAAGTCAAGACGGGTAGCGTCAAAAACCCGAGGTCGAGTCACCGTTAATCCGGGAAAATCAGCCCCAACCCCACAACCACGGATAATGTCCATTCGA
>NZ_JAHHPQ010000781.1:0-5864 GCF_024606245.1 Endozoicomonas sp. SESOKO2 | reverse complement strand
GCCTGCATCAATGTGTCATGGATAGCCTTGATCAGCTCTGATTCAGACACGCCAATGGCATTGGCGTATGGTGTCAGGGTATCCTGAACATTGGCCAGAAATGCAGCCGTCTTGCGGCCGTTTTCGAAGGCGATGTCGTCAAGAACGTAGTTAGCGATGACAGAAGCTGCGTACTCCTTCATGCCGGCAACTGATTCCTGCATACCTGCCGGGCCAGTTGCGGTCATGATCACAGGAGAAAAAGCACTCTGTACGAACTCGTCAACACCCTCGTCGGACAGCATCTGGACAACGGCCCTGAACTGGGGCACCTTGATGCCGTGTCTGTAGCCAAGGAAGTGTTCAAATTCATCCACTGTCTGGTAATCATCGACACCTCTGACAGCCTTTAAATAGTGCTCAAGTTCAATCTTGCTGATCAGACCTTCTCGCAGTAAAGCAATGATCCTGTAACCACTGGCAGAACGGGCAGCGAAGTATTCCGAGAAGCTTTTCAGATCCTTTGGTTCGTGTTCAACGAAGTGAATAGCTGCTTCGCCCATGCCATAGATTTCATCGTCGTACTCTTGTGGTCCGGTTTTAATGTGAGTCCTTGCCCAGTCTGCCAGATTCTGGACTTTTTCCAAAGTATTCAGAGACTGATCTTCTACAGGCTGGAACATGAATGTTGTCTTCAGATTTTTGAAGACTTCCACAATCCGTCTGATCTGGGCAAATTTCAGATCGTCTCCGACCAATGCTTGCAAGTGAATCGGTGCAAATTCATCGTCAAAGTCAAAAGTCGGAAGATAGGGTCTGACTTTACCGCTGTTTTCTGCTGATTCTATGAGACCCATTGCGGCTTCCAGAGCCTGTTTCTTCAGAGAGTGCGCCCTGGCAAAGGCGTGGATATCGGCCAGTATATTGGCCTGTCCCGGCGTGTACTGGAAGAACCCACCCTTTTCTATGGCGGCTTCCTCAGAAGATTTCAGAACTTCCTTCAATACGCTTATTTCCGCTTTCCTGATTTCTACTTCTTTGTTCAGACTTTGCTCTTCCCGGGCCAGTTGCACAAGTGCGCTGGCAGTAACATCATCCCCGCCCAGTTTCAGCTGTCTCTTTCTCAGGGCTTCAACCCGTTCAGCGTTGCTGAGAGTGGGCGCTGGCTTGAGACCCACGTCATCTTCAATGGCTTTAAGATTTGTTTGATGATCCTCCAGAGCTTTTTGTGCTTTTGATATTCTGACTCCTACGTTTTTCTGGCCTGAACTCATCATGTTTCTTATGTTTTTAAGCAGGCTTGCAGATTCCGGATTCTTGTCTTTGGAATCCTTAATCCTCTGATTTTGACGCTTCAGATCTTCCTGATATCTCTTGTCTCTCATCTTTTCACCGGTTAACTCCATCTCTATGCGATCGTGCTCAAGCAAAAACTTCGTGATTTGAAGGTACTTTTTTCTGGTTTCAGGCAGTTCACCCACTGTTTGATCAACTTCACCCTGATCATGAGTGTCTGCATGTGTTTTAATGGCGGTGAAGTCATCCTCTTTTGCCAAATTATCAGGGGCACCCTCAACAGAGATTTTCAGTTCTGATGTGGCGGCTCCTGGTTTTTGAACGATTTCATCGTGTTTCTCTGAATCTTCACTCTGCAAAAAGTGTCTGATGTCGTTTACTCGCTCTCCGGTCGTTTGCTTAAAAACCAGTGTCAGACCTGATTCGGTCTGAAATTTTTTGATTACCTGATCAGGCGCTGCCTTGTCGTCATTCGTGATAGGGGCGACGTTAGCGGGATTTTCACAGATCTCCTCCTGTTTGCGACGGACAGCCTCCAGTTTGCGATAAGGAGCCTCTAGCTCAGTTTCAGCATCCCTTATCGCTGTCCTGACTTCGGCTACCTCAGATTCAGTGTATCGGTGTTTGGGCTTCAGGAGAGCCATCTGCCTGTCAAGCTCAGTATCAATGGCTGCGATACGCTCATTGACTAGAGGCAGACCCGCTGTGTCGACTTTGTCGTACAGCTCCTCGAGTGTTTTTTTAATGAGATGGATTTGATCATCTTTCGAGGCATCATCTTTATAGTCCTTAATGTTGAGTTGACGAGCAATTTCATTGTTTTTATTTCTTCTGATACCCTCATTGTCATAAGGTTCGCCTACTTCATTCTCTAATTCCCAAATTTTATGAGTCAGAACATCCTCCAGTGGATGCAGGAAGTTGACTTTTTCAAATTCTACTTTCAGAATTTCGGCCAGTTTAATTTTCAAATCCTTGCCTCTTTCTTTAGCAGCAACGTTTTGACTTGCGTCGATGCCTAGCTCATCCTCTATATCATCAAGCATCTGAATCTGTCTTCCCAAAGCGCGCTCATCGGCTTCTTCGACACCATAGGTCAGTACCGAATGGAGCTTCTCAAGTTTTGCTTCCCTTTCTTCGAACTCAGCCGGGATTTTTTGTCTCCAGAGGGTATGCACCAGATCATTCAGTTTTTTTTCGGAGACGACATTGCCGTCAAGAGTTGCACGAACCTTGTCAAGCCTTGCTTTTTTGTGTTCATATTTATTGACTTCAATTTCGAGTATTTTTTCAGCATCTGCCAGTATTTCCAAAGCCTTTTCCTCTGACTGCTGTCTGGCTTTTGTCATGTACGTCTGAATTTCCTCAGAAATCGCGCGACGACGGGAATACACATCGCCCTCCTCACCACTGTGCTTCTTATTCAGGGCTCTCTCCACGCCTCTCAGTTTCCTGAGTACTGTGGGCATGGCTTTGAGGTGGTCAGGTGTTCTGATATCTTTCATTGTTAGTTGAAAATTTGGATGAATGCGGAACGCGCGATTTAATGCTTCGATATCTGCCTTTTGTTCTTCTGGTGCGATGTCTTTATCCGGTCTGAAACGCAAAATCCATTCCACACCATCGTTCATGGATTTGACGTGAGGTTTTTCCGAACAGCATTTATCATTGAGTTTTCGGATTCTTTGAAACAGATCATTCTGATGGTCGTCCAGTGGAACATTCGTTGACTGAAGTTCGTTAAGCAAATTTTTTTGTCGAAGATTCTGCATATGAGCTTTCTTTATTGCAGTGTTCAGTGATTCAATTTTGTGAAGCAGTCGGTATTCTTGAAAGTCAATATCTGTGTTGCTGTCAAAATTATTAATGTTTAAATCTAAGGCAAGAGTTTTATAGCGGGCTTTGATTTCAGCTTCAGCTTCTGTTCCAATGCTCTGTTGCTGAAGAGGGTGTTCGATCTGAACTGTCTGCTGCTTGAGATGCTTTTGAATGGCCTGATGAATGGCATAGTGACGGGCTTCCATGTCCTCTTCGTTTTTCGGAACCAGGCCTAACCGACCTTCAACGATAGCCATTTTTTTCCGAAATGCCTCGTGGTTCTGTTCAGCGTGTTGTCGCAAATAATTTTGAATGAACTGAAAGCGGGCACCCAAATCCTTATCATTGCCTTGAAAAATACTGAGCTGGCGCTCTATGGCGGTCAGTGTTGCTTCTGCAGTGTCTCCGTCAGGCTTTCCTGTTGCGGCAAATGTTGAGGCAAGCGACTGGTCAATTTCATGACTTGTCTTTCTGATAAGTCTGGCTTGTTCTTCAGTTGGCTGGCTATCATCCGGGTTATCAATACCAAGCTCTGCTGCCAGTTGAGTATTTCGAGCTCTGATGGCATCTGCTATGACATCATGAACATGCTTTTCCAGCCTGAGTTGTTGCGCTCTCAGTTTTTCCGTTTTACTGGCAGTGGCTTGCTCCGTTGAGAGCTTTAACTGGTTTCTAAGCTGGAAGAGTTGAGTTTCTGCTGTCCACAGTTCTTGCAGCTTGCTTTCATTCTCAATCAGCTGTTTGACCATGTTGACAGTGATCCTGGAAGCAAACTCTATGTCGTTCTCAGGAGCATCAATTCGCGCTCGGTGGAGATCGTTGATATCAGGTATAACTTTCTGAATATTCTGAATAAAATGCGGGTTAACCAGAAGGTTTCCAAGTGCGGGTTTGAAGCTGAAGTGTTTTACGAGTTGCAACTGCAACCAGCAGGGCGTGATGGCCGACGAAGCGGCTCTGATATGACCTGGTGTGAATTCAAATTTATAGGCATTATCCGGATTAGCAATGGTCAATGCCTGCTGGAGAGATTCATAGTATGCAAGCGTCTTCAGTTGATGTTCGTTAAATTCAGTATCGTGGTGTGCAGCCAGCTCCTCCAGCACTGCCATCTGCCTGCTCCGAATAACGTACCGGTAGTTTTGGATATCATAGCTTTTAAACCACTTTTTTACTGAATGAGCGGGCTTATCACTCTCATCTTTTTCCCAGAGTTTATGGAGTTTTTCTACAACAGCGATATTGTTCGGATACTGCTTCTGTCCACGAAAAACAATAACTTCCTCCAGCGCTTCTGTTACTTCCAACTTTGGATAGCCCGCAGGTGCAGTATAAACCTGTGTGTCATCCTCGACGTGTACAACATATCCGACGGGTTTGCTGTGTGCTAACAGTTCATTGAGAGCCTGTTGTTGTAAATCCTCTTCTAAAATATGAACCTGGATATAGGCGGAGGTGGCTGCCGCCAAGAGAGCCTCATCATTGACAAAGAGTGATTGACCCAGGCGCTGCAGTTCAGGGGGCTGATCGCCCGAAGCGATAAGACGCATAAAGGTGCGCCCTTTCACTGCAACTTTTTCAACTTCAATGGTGGCAAGGGGAACGTAGTGATCGCCAGGGCCGAGGTCGATGTCTCCTGCCATGAGATCGACAGTGTCGAGCAACTCAGCCAGCTTTAAAGGTTTGGCGATTTTCGTTAGTGGGTCTAACGACAGGCTGCCACCTGATTGTCGACGAACAAACTCAATTGAATCCTGAACGGTAATTTTGCCTCTGACTTCAATGACCAGTTCCTTTTCTCCAAGGTTATGGGTGAACCTGAAAACTCCTTCATCGCCCACTTTCAGGACTTTGGTGTATTTCTGAGCAACGCCATTTTCGTCTGTTTCAAACAGATCAACACTGGAAACGTCACTTGTAACTTCAGCAAGAATTTCTGTAAAACTCATAGCAGGAACGTAATAGCTTTCCCTGCGATCAGGCTTATCACGATAGGTGGTGGTAAAGGATTTAAGTATTGGCTGCTGGTCATGACCTAACGTTGGCCGAACCGTGATCCCTCTCTGGGTATACTCTTTACGTCCATTGTCCAGTATATCGACAGACTTTATGTGTAGCTTGCGATCGGCCAGTGCTTGTGTACCAATGAAGGAAGAGCTGATGGCAAAGGCCACTGCAAGGCTTAACGCATTGGGACGAGCATATGTCATTCTAGTACCTCAGGGCTGAGTACTTTTATCACCGTGACAAGTGAATGCCAAACCGGGCAGGGAAGGGTGCTTTCAATCGTTCAATTTAGCTGAGAGTTGTTCGTTTGCGTTGTTTTTTTCAGGGAAGGAATATCCATGCCACTCCGGACGAAGAAACGCTTGAGACGTTTACGCCCGAAGTCGATCCCGGTACCGTGTCCCATAGTTCGGGCAATACGGGACAGGTTGACTGAACCCATCTGGATGAGGCCAAAAATAACCAGCTCATATCAAGCTTTGTCTCGAAATCGTCTCCTACCGGGATGTATTCCTTTATATTGGTTTCTGATCAGAGTTCGTCTCGGGTATTCTCATTGTCACGCCAACCTTTATCAAGATTTGCCTGTGTTGGTTTCACGACTTCAGGTAGAAGACCTGACTGAGGAGCATTTCTCTTGTCATGAACAGGAACTTTCTTGTCAACGCTTTGTTGCCAGTCGTAAAAGACACCCAGAGTGTAGGAGTATGGAATACTTTCTGCGTGGGAGAATGACCATTTAGGCACATTTTCCTTGAAGTATT
>NZ_JAHHPQ010000085.1:0-1667 GCF_024606245.1 Endozoicomonas sp. SESOKO2 | reverse complement strand
AATGAACGCAGGGTTCCCCCTTGCGTCCATAAACAGCCAGTTCTTGTTTGAAATAGCCTGGCTTGCCGTCACCCCCGACAAAATCCCTCAGGGTGGTTCCACCCTGCTCAATGGCTTTTGCCAGAGTCTCTTTGATGCTTTCGGTCAGTCGCTCGTAGCGGGCTCTGGAAATTTTTCCGCAGGGCCTGTCAGGCCGGATACCTGCTTTGAACAGGGCTTCGTTGGCGTAGATGTTCCCGACCCCGACGACCACATGGTTGTCCATGATGAACGTTTTTACCGGCTGTTTTTTTCCCCGGGATTTGAGATGAAGCCTACGGGCTGTGAATTCATCACCGAGAGGTTCCGGACCGAGTTTGCTTAACAAGTCATGTTTCATGATGTCGTCGTCGACCCACAGAACCGCCCCGAACCTCCTCGGGTCGGTGTATCTCAGCGTTATCCCATGACTGAAAACCAGGTCGATATGGTCATGTTTCCGGGCTTCCTGTGGTTCTTTCAATATGCGCAGGCTTCCGGACATCCCCAGGTGAACCAGCAGGGTTCCAGCGTCGGTTCTGATCAGAAGATACTTCGCTCGTCTTGCGACAGAACGGATAACCCGGCCAGATAAATGCTGCTTTAAATGTTCCGAAACCGGCCAGCGCAGTTGCGGATTGCGGACGATAACATCCGACACGGTCTGACCTACAATATGAGGTGCAATGCCCCTGCGGGTCGTTTCAACTTCAGGTAATTCAGGCATCCACCGACAGTAGCAAATATGTCGTCAAAAGGCGATGTGATCGGCCTCTGATGGCAAAGGAAATAAGTAGAAATCCCGCGCCGGACCCCAGAAAGTAACGGCAAATTAGCCATATCAAATGCTGTCATGTGACTGATAAGATGGTTCCACTTTTATCCCGGTTCAGTTTTGGTAAAAGCACACCATAGCAGTGAGAGAAAATGACAGCCAACCCAACTTTATACCAACGATATTCCAGGGAACTTAGAGAACTTATTTATTTATCAGCCCCGATTCTGGGTGCGCAACTGGCGACCACTGGCATGGGCTTTGTAGATACCAGTATGGCGGGTCAATATTCTGCACAAGATCTGGCGGCAGTAGCCATTGGCTCCAGTATCTGGGTCCCGATTTATCTGTTAATCAGGGGTATCCTAATGGCGACGACACCGACAGTCGCCCATCTGTTTGGCGCCCAAAAAGTTGACCTGATTGCTTCACCGGTTCGACAGGCCATGTGGCTTTCTCTGGCGTTAAGTGTGGTCGGCATGGTCTTGATGATGAACCCTATGCCACTGCTCAATGTTCTGGAAATCAATGCCGAAATGGCTGCTAAGACGGAAGCCTACCTGGAAGCATTGGCCTGGGGGGTACCCGGCATCTGTTTATATCAAACCATGGTCAGCTATTGCGAAGGGCGCGCTATTACCAAACCGGCCATGCTCATCAGCTTTGTCGGTTTGTTGATCAACATTCCGGTTAATTATGTATTGATCTATGGCAAATTCGGCTTTCCTGAAATGGGTAGCGTAGGCTGTGGTTATGCAACAGCCATTTGCTTTTGGATCATGTGCCTGTTGATGTTCTGCTATACCCGGTTCAATCAAAAGCATACAGAAGTGAATCTGTTTGATCGCTTTGAATGGCCTGCAATGAGCCGTAT
>NZ_JAHHPQ010000780.1:0-1347 GCF_024606245.1 Endozoicomonas sp. SESOKO2 | reverse complement strand
TCCTCAATTTCTTGCAATCCTCGCTACGGACGCTTAAGTCCGACAGGCTGCTAGGCGCCCCCATGGGAATCCCCCTCTGATTTCTTGAATCAGTGGGGGAGGATGTCAACTGAAGTGTTTTCCAATAATTAGATGGGGGGCAGGAAAAGTGCTTACCGGATAGCCTCTCAGGCCTATGATTCATTCATACATTTTTCATAGGCTTTTCTAAGCTCGCCTTTGTTGACGTCCCGGAAGAGTTCAGCTTTGGTTGAGTAATCTTTATACACCAGCCACCTTCCGCTAAGAAGAACACTAACACCGCCGTAATAATCTGTATCTGGTATGTTCTTGTCTCCGGCAATAATCAGGCAACAAGAATTATGCTTCCCAACCGGACAAGACACATCGTACTCTTTTAAAAGGGCGCATTGAGCCCCTGCGGCAGTATATGGATTTTCAGGCGTAAAATACCAAAATGTATCTGACGGGGTGTATAGATGCTGACAGTCACCTCCGGTGATTTGCGGGCCGGCATAACTTACATTGATAAAACCAATGCAAAACAAAAAAAGCAGCTCGTACTTCTTCATCACTTTCACCATGCCATCTTTTCGGCGAGTGGTAAGTATAGCCTTATCAATTTTGAGGGGCTTTTTTGTACTGAATATTTCACTCAGATTTCATGCCTGCAAAGCCCTGCTTCGGAAGGATTGCAACGCCATGAGCCAAAACGCCATGAGCCAAAATGGTGTCTCTGTAAAAAACCACCCATCAGGTGAAATCCGCAGGGATGCTTTCTAAAATCTTTTCGGGTGGGGCAAGACAGACGCTTATCGGAAATTCTCTCAGGACTATTACTCACTCATACATTTTTCATATCCCTTCCTGAGCTCGCCTTTATTAACGTCCCGGAAGAGCTCAGCTTTGGTTGAGTAATGCTTATACAACCTCCAGCCTTTAGTGAAGGTACTAACACCACCAAAATAGTCTGTATCAGACGTTTTACTGGCACCGGCAATAGTCAGACAACACCGATGATGCCTCCCAACAGGACAATCCATGTCATTGTAATTGCAAAGAGAACATTGGGCCCCTACGACAGTCGAAGGATCACTGGCAGGAGTAAAATACCAGAACGTATCAGCAGGAGTGTATAGAAACTCACAATCACTTTCCGTTATTTGTGAACCGGCATAACTTATATTAATAAAGCCAAGGCCAACCAAAATAAGAAGTTCGTGCTTCCTCATTATTTCCACCATTTTATCTATTTGGTGAGCATTAAGTGTAGCCCTGCCAAATGTCACGACCACATCAGCGATACCATTAAAACCAATCCATCCAGCTCCATCGGAGACTGGCAAA
>NZ_JAHHPQ010000779.1:0-2040 GCF_024606245.1 Endozoicomonas sp. SESOKO2 | reverse complement strand
CCTGACAGATAACAGACAGCAACAGTAGCAACCACAGCGGTGCCGTAAGAAGTGGGTATTGAATAATGCTTGCCTTGCATCCTGATTTACAGAGAGGGTTCACTTTTTTCGACCGGGACTTGCAGCCTACTGGTATTATTAGGATCCTGTTGTCTGGAGCCCCCGGTAACCACACTTATTTCACTTTACCCTTTTTCACTTTACCCTCTTTAGGGCGGAGTTCATTACCCTGAGCCACAAGAACAGCCATACGTTTTCGATGTCTTCTTTTGTGATCCGCCAGAGCTTGAGCATTCTTGCAGATCTTCCAGCATGGTCGCTCCTGACCATCCTCCCCGACCAATACCATGTCACAGACTTGTTCTCTGGTGTGGGCGATTCTTTTATGATTCGACAGGGCACGAGCATTACGACAGACCTTCCCGCATGGCTGATTCTTGCCATCCTCCCTGACCACATCACAGGTTCTCTGCCCGGTGTGACATACACTTCTGTGAGTTGAAAGAGATTGATCATTCTTGAAGACTTTCCCGCATGGCCGCGACTGGCCATCCTTCCCGACTACTGAGAGGTTACAGGTTTGTCCCCCGGTGTGAACGATTCTTTTGTGATTCGACAGGTCGCGAGCATTCTCGCAGACCCTCCCGCATGGCTGCGACTGGCCGTCCTCCCGGACCACGTTAACGTCACAGGTTTTTTGCCCAGTGTGAAGTTTGCCTTTGTGGGATAACAGAGCCAGATCATTCTTGAAGACTTTCCCGCATGACTGCGACTGACCATCCTTCCCGACTATTGTCAGGTTACAGGTTAGTTGCTCTCTGTGAAATTTGCCTTTGTGATCCGCCAGGGCTTTAGCACTCTTGCAGAGGTTCCCGCATGGCCGCTGCTGGCCATCCTCGCCGACCATGATCAGTTGACAAATTTGTTGCCCAGAGTGGATTCTTTTTTTGTGACTCCTCAGAGCGGGAGCATTCTTGCAGATCGTTCCGCATGGCCGTCGCTGACCATCCTCTCCGACCACGGTTATGTCACAGGTTTGTTGTTCAGAATGGTACCCGTTTTTGTGATTCGACAGGGCATGGGCATTCTTGCAGACCATTCCACATGGCCTTTGCTGACCATCTTTTCCAATCACTGTCCAGACACAGGTTTTTTGTCCAGAGTGGTATGCGTTTTTGTGAGTTGCCAGAGATTGAGCATTCTTGAAGACCTTCCTGCACGGCTGTTGCTTACCATCCTGCCCGACCACGATCACATTACAGGTTACCTTTTCGCAGTGGTATCCAATGTTGTGACTCGACAGGGCTTTTACTGTATCTGTCTGGAAAAGATCAGTTTGGCTCTGACTCAACTGGGATAATTCTGTGGTTTCATCAGCGGAGACAGCCAAACTTGAGGGTATTACCACTTCATGATTGAGAGGCCTGGTTGTGTCAGTGGTACAGGGTGCTCCTGCATTCGTTAAGTCTAAAAAATTAAAGTAATGGGTTGGATTGCTATCAATGTCATACGCCTCTGGATCCAATAGTTGTCCGGGATCGAATGGGTGTTGAATGTCAGCAAAATCATCCAATATTTCTAAAAGTGACTCTTGTTGGGAACATGCAGCGTTTACAAAATCATAACGACTTGAGCAGCTATAGCAGTATCCATGATACAAATGGGGGCATGAGCTTTCTCCGGGTGCTGCTCCCGATGGTCGGAATTGACAAACACCATAACAAGGATGGACGAAACAATTTAAACCCAAAGTATGTTGATGCTGTTCAGGGCCTCCGTTATTCCCGCCAGAGTCAGAATCCAGAAAGCGAGTGAAAAAGCCTATAGATTCGGGGAGGGCTTCGGAGGCTTCCTGCCCGGATGATTCTGATGGCTGCCCCTGTTGTTGGTCTCCTCCGGAGCCAAGCGCCATAGTGATGGCCGCTTGCAGGAGATCCTGACTCGTCTTCTGGAGTTCAATCGGGTTAAACGCCAGTGAACCGGGGTTCCAAAAGCTTTTTAAAAGCCAACCGACAGCAACAACCGCTTCTAAAGGTATCC
>NZ_JAHHPQ010000778.1:0-1994 GCF_024606245.1 Endozoicomonas sp. SESOKO2 | reverse complement strand
TCGTAATATGTTTGGTTACACCGGAACATATAAGAATCGTCGTGTATCAGTAATGGGTTCAGGGATGGGCATTCCTTCAGCCTCCATTTACTACAAGGAACTGATCACTGAATACGGTGTGAACAAGCTGATTCGCATTGGTTCCTGTGGTGCAATCTCTTCCGATGTGAAGCTGCGCGATATAGTGATTGGTATGGGGGCGAGCACTGACTCGAAAGTGAACCGTATCCGATTTAATAACCACGACTTCGCAGCTATTGCAGATTTTGGTCTGCTGGAGAATGCGGTCAAGAGTGCCCGTGACAAAAGGATGCCGGTAAAAGTTGGTAATATCTACACTTCGGATCTTTTTTACAGTCCGGATATTCAGATGTTCGACACCATGGAAAAGCATGGCATCCTGGGCGTTGAAATGGAAGCAGCAGGCCTTTATGGCGTATGTGCGGAGTTTGGTGCCAAAGGTCTGGCAATCTGCACTGTCAGTGATCATATTCGTAAGGGCGAGGCCTTGTCTCCTGAAGACAGGCAGACCTCCCTGGACGAAATGATCGTGTTGGCTCTGGACTCTGTGCTGGTCGGAGACTGATCCCCCCATCGCTCCTGTCAGATCTCTGACTGGAGCTTGAGCGCCTGACTCAGTATAGAACCCGGCAACGAATGGTACCGTCGATTTCTTTCAGCTTCTCCAGTGCAATCTCACTGTGATCGGCATCTACGTCAATGACCACATAACCGACGGATTCATTGGTTTGCAGGAACTGACCGCTGATGTTGATGTTGTTCTGGGAGAAGACCTTGTTGATGGCTACCAGCACTCCGGGAATGTTCTCGTGAATGTGCAGGATGCGATGCTTGTCGGGATGTCCAGGCAATGACACTTCGGGGAAGTTCACAGACGACAAGGTTGTACCATTGTCGCTGTACATAATAAACTTCTCGGAAACTTCACGACCGATATTTTCCTGCGCTTCCTGAGTACTGCCACCCACGTGAGGCGTCAAAATCACATTATCCAGTCCACGCAGAGGGCTGACAAACTCGTCATTGTTAGAGCGTGGCTCTTCCGGGAAAACATCAATCGCAGCACCCAGCAACTTGCCTGTTTCAATCGCTGAGGCCAGAGACTGAATGTCGACAACGGTTCCGCGAGAAGCATTGATCAGAACGCTATCCTCTTTCATGGCCGCAAACTGCACTTCGCCAAACATCCATTGAGTGGCGGGTGTTTCAGGAACGTGCAGGCTGACAACATCAGACATGGCCAGCAGATCATTCAGACTGCCGACCTGACTGGCATTACCGATGGACAGTTTGGTTACCACATCGTAATAATAAACGTCCATGCCCATGGATTCAGCCAAAACACTCAGCTGGCTTCCGATACTGCCATAACCAATAATACCCAGCTTTTTGCCGCGAATCTCATAGGAATTGACGGCACTCTTCTGCCAGCCACCCCGGTGAGCAACGGCATTCTTTTCAGGTACACCTCGCAAAAGAAGAATGGCTTCAGCCAGAACCAGCTCAGCGACAGAGCGCGTATTGGAATAAGGGGCATTAAAGACCGGAATTCCCCGGGAGGTAGCAGCATCCAGCTCCACCTGATTGGTACCGATACAGAAACAACCCACAGCAATCAGCTTCCGGGCTGCAGCAAAGACGTCTTCTGTCAGCTGGGTTCGGGATCGAATGCCTACAAAGTGTACTTCGGAAATCCGGCGCTTCAGCTCTTCTTCCGGCAGGGACTTGGATACATAATCAATATTGGTATAGCCGGAAGCTTCAAGCACTTCCACAGCAGACTGATGAACCCCTTCCAGAAGAAGGAATCGAATCTTACTCTTGTCCAGGGAAATAGAGGGCATAACAATAGCTCGGATATCTTTTTATCTACCATGAAAAGTACTCCAGCCAAAAGAGTGTGAAGCACGGTCTATGGCTGAATACAACCGGAGTCATCTGGTTTTATAACCGACCGGGGTGGGGATAATAGC
>NZ_JAHHPQ010000084.1:0-22984 GCF_024606245.1 Endozoicomonas sp. SESOKO2 | reverse complement strand
TCTGGAAAATGTCGATGAGTTGAAGGTCACAGTCGCCGGTTGCCTGAAGAAGTGGTATCAGGAATTATTTTTCAGTGAAAGGAGTAGTCAGGTATGGCGAGAAACTTATAAAAAATTCCAAAAGAGAGAAGGTGATACCTTGTTCGTGACTGATTGTCATGGTGGTTTTTCGTCATTCCTTGAAAATATAATAGCCAGCACATCTTTACAGCCCGTCTGGACAGATCATCCTGAAGGCGTCCCCGATATAGAACGAATGCTGGTACACCAACCTGCGTTTGCGCAGTTAATTTCGGGAAAGGCGAACCACCGCCCGGTGATTATAATGGGGCAACCTGCCTGGAAAGACACAGTGTTTGATGAAATGGCCAATGTCCTCTTTCAACGAAAAGTTGAGACTATCCCGAACTTAAAGCGGTCAATGGAAAAAGCAAGAAGATACAGTGAGATATTAGCTCAAATAAACAGCGAACTGAAAGCAGCGCATAGCTCCACCCTTGGTCAAAATGGATACCATTATCGCAGTCAGCACCAACGACACAATCAAGACTTTTCTTCAGCCGGGCGATATCAGGATGCAAGAGAAGAATATGAGAAAAAAGAGCTTGAAATCCGCAACAGGTACAAACCCACTCTGGAATCCCTTGAGACACCGCAGAAAGATGCATTCTCTAAGGATCATTTAAGAACCAAATGCAAGCAAGCGATTCGACAGGCCTTCAGTCATTACCTGTATGAAGTGACTCACTCAAAGAATGGTCGTTTGACGTATTGTTGGGCCGATGCTTCCATCAGGGGGAACGGAAGTGATAAAAACTATGGCGCTCATGATCCATCCTCACCAGCAGAGCTGTATGCCATGATGTCTGAAATTCGTAGCCCTTCACAGTTTCCGGGGGCTTTGAAGGAAGCGTATTTACGGCAGGCATACAAAGCGGGTAATGCTCTGTTTCTCAAATCCGATGAGCTGACAACCATTGCCAGAGAGTTTTTGGACAGTTTGAATTTGAATTCGATCTATCACTCATTGGATGCGTGATAATAGTGAGGACAATATGAGTTTTTTTGAGACGATAAAGTGAAGGGAAATGCTAATGCTTATAAGAATTCTGCGAATATTCAGTTTCTGTGTTCTGGCGCTCACCACCCTGAGTGGGTGTCAGAATATCACTACGGATGCAACCCCAGTAGGACAGGGGATTTATTCTGTACCTTTCTCTGTCACAGAGGCCAGTTGCTCGCAAGTGCTTCATGGTACCAGCCAGCTACCGATTGATCTGTATCATGCCGGAGTCTGTTATGAGCAGGGCGTCGGTACCACGCCGTCCCTGGCCCAGGCGGTTGATCGTTACTCTATGGCGGCGCGATGGGGGATTCCGGAAGCTACTCAAGCCCTGAAACGTCTTAACAAGCCGGTCCCGGATGCTGACCTGTTGCAACGCAGGATAGAGCAGGAAAAGCGCCTGAACCAGCAGAGACTGGATAAGGAAAAAAACGATGCCTATAAGACCAGAGGCGCTTATCCTCCGCCTCATTATCACCATGGTTGTGGTCGTTTATGGTGTTATTGACTTGCCACAGCATCAGGGTCTCTGGCAGTCTCTGATCTGATTTTATGTTATGTGGCCATCCCTGTGACCGATACCTTTTCCATTCCCGTTCGAGTCTATTATGAAGACACTGATGCCGGTGGTATCGTCTACCACGTTAATTATCTGAAGTTCATGGAGCGAGCCAGAACCGAATATCTGCGCAGTACCGGCTATGATCATCAGAAGTTGTTGAAGGAAAAGAAGCAGTTGGTGGTGGTCGATGCTTCCGTTCAGTTCAGGCACATTGCCCAGCTGGACGACTCTGTCATTGTGACAGTCCGGGTTGAAAGTATGGGCAGGGCCAGAATGGTTTTCCAGCAACAGTGTTTTCTTGAAGATGTCTTGCTGTGTGAAGGCCGGTTCGTCGTGGCTTGCCTGGACAGCCGGAGCAGAAAACCTACGGCGATTACAGAATCCTTACGGAATAAATTAAGTCCTGACGGCAAATCGCCGTGAGATTGATGGTATTATCCTTAACTGCCTGTTTATCGTGAAAATGCAGTCACACCGTCTGGTCAGATTCCGGAATGAATGTTGAACATCATTTCTCTAACAAGTATTAATCGAATGAAAAGCGAGGTTTTCAGTGGCAGATAGTATGTCCATATGGTCACTGGTAGGCAATGCCAGCTGGATCGTTTTGCTGGTGCTGATAATGCTGGTGATGGTATCTGTTGTTTCCTGGGTCATGATTGTCCAGCGCGGCATACTCATCCGCTCCGCTCATCAGAACATGCTGGCCTTTGAGGATCGCTTCTGGTCCGGAATGGACCTGACCCAGTTATATAAAGAGCTGGACAAAGAAGAAGACCTGGGTGGGCTCGAACAGGTCTTCCGTTCAGGCTTCAGTGAGTTCACCCGCATGCGCTCCCAGGGTACAGGAGAAGCCGATGCTGTCATGGAAGCGACCCAGAGAGCCATGAGAGTGGCGATCTCCCGGGAGCAGGAGAAGCTGGAAACGCATCTGCCCTTTCTGGCCAGTGTTGGTTCGACCTGTCCTTATGTTGGCCTGTTCGGTACTGTAGTCGGTATTATGAACTCTTTCCGTGGACTGGCCAATGTGCAGCAAGCCACTCTGGCATCGGTTGCGCCTGGTATTGCTGAAGCCCTGATGACCACGGCGGTGGGTCTGGTCGCTGCGATTCCTGCGGTAGTTGCCTATAACCGTTATGCGTCCAGAGTGGAAGCCCTGCTGGCGAATTACGAAACCTTTGCGGATGAGTTTTCCAGTATTCTTCATCGCAAGGTTTACAGTCGTCACCGTGCAGATTGAGGGAGCGAGTAAAAAATCATGGCTCGATCCAGAACCCGGCGCAAGCCAATGTCAGAAATTAACATGGTGCCTTTTATCGACATCATGATGGTCATGCTGGTGGCCTTTATGGTCAGCGCTCCGATGTTGACTCAGGGGGTAAAGGTAGAACTGCCCAAAGCAACCAGCAAACCAATGCCACTGTCTGATGATGCCAAAACCCTGATTATTTCTGTCCAATCCAATGCTGAGTATTTTATCGATCTGGGCGGTAACCATGAAAGTGCCAAAGGCATGGATGAAATCAGTGAAAAGGTAGGTAAGGTTCTCTCTGCCAGTCCCGAGACCCGGGTGTTGATTAAAGGGGATCGCAGGGTTGACTACGGCTCGGTCGTTGAGCTGATGGCCAGGTTACAGGCAGTGGGTGTTAACGATGTGGGATTGATTACAGATCCGGCGTCGCTTAATGAAGGGGCGAAGCGCTGATGACAGTAAGTGTTACCCCCTGGCTTGACTGTCAGACAGAACAAACCATGATCATGGTATTGTGGAACGCAGGACTGTAATGAAGAAGATTCCATTGATCGGTGCTTTATTCAGTCATAAGCTGTTTCAGGGTTATGGATTTGCAGGATTGGTTTCCGTACTGCTGCACGTTCTGATACTGAGTCTTCTGTTCTGGGGTTGGTCCTCTGATGATGAGTTGAGGATCGTACCGCCAAAAAGTATCAAAGCCAGCGTCGTTGAAATTGCTCAGCCAAAGCCCAGACCGCCAGCACCAACCCCCGTCGTTGACAACTCGGCTGAAAAAGCCCGGCTTGCTGAACAAAAGCGCAGGGAAGAAGCCCGCAGGCAGGCCGAAGTCAAAAGACAGAAAGAGCTGGCGCTGAAAAAAGAGCAGGCAGCCAAAGAGAAAGCAAGAAAGGAAAAAGCAGCTCGTAAAGAACGAGAGCGGCAGCAGCGTCTGGCTGAGGAAAAAAAGAAGAAAAAGCAACAGGAGGAGTTGCTCAGGCAGCTCGAGCAGGAACGAATTGCCCGTGAGCAGGCACAGGCCGCAGCCGCCGAACAGGCAGAACAAGAGGCTGGAGAAGTGGCTTACTATTCTGAACTGCTGCAAAGCCTGATTGCCCGGAACTGGAACCGTCCACCCAGTGCCCGTAATAATATGGTAGCGCTGGTTCAGCTCAGTCTGTCTCCTTATGGTGATTTGCTGGAAGTAAGGCTGCTTGAAGGCAGTGGTAATGATGCCTATGATCGTTCTGTCGTACAGGCAATACAGAGGGCTGCGCCTTTTCCTGAATTGAAAAAGATGGAGCGGCGTGTGTTCGATAATAATTTCAAACGCTTTAACTTTAGGTTCAGGCCAGAGGATCTGGTGAGATGAAGCAACTACTGCAATGTTTTTCTGCCAGATTGTCGGGCAGATTGGAAAGTGAACAGGCTGTCTTCAGGGAAGGCATTGATCGTCTTGTTTATTTATTAACCTCTACTGCGATATTTTCATGGTTCCGAAGTAGAGCTTTTTTGAGTTCATGGCTGTTCGTTGTTCTGCTGATGTCAATGCAGAGTGTGCAGGCTATTCTTACGATCGAAGTGACCCAGGGGAATGACAAGGCTGTCAGGGTGGCCGTGTCGCCCTTCAGCTGGAATGGTAAAAAAATTCTACCGGAAGACATGGCTTCTGTCGTAGAGGAAAATCTTCGTCTCAGTGGTCTTTTTGCACCCCTGCCCAGAAAAGACATGCTCAGCTTCCCATCCAGTGCGAAAGATGTCGTTTACCGTGACTGGGATATACTGGGTGCTTCTTATCTGGTCACCGGACAGGTGAAGCAGGAAGGCAACAGGTTTGAAGTAAACTATCAGCTGTTTGATATTGTTCGCCAGAAAAGCATCCTGAAAGGCAAGGTGCGAGGCGATGAGAGTCAGCTGCGCGGGTTAGCTCACCATATCAGTGATGCGGTATATGAAAAGATTACCGGTATTCCCGGCGATTTCTCTACCCGTATCATGTATGTGACGGCTGATCGTAAAAGTGCTGAGCACACGGATTACCGTCTAAACTATGCCGATGCTGATGGTCAGCGTCAGCGCGAGATACTTCGTTCAAGAGAGCCTATACTGTCACCGAGCTGGTCACCCGACGGCAGTCGTGTTGCCTATGTTTCTTTTGAGTCCGGCCGTCCGGCGATCTTTGTTCAGGAGCTGGCTACCGGTGAACGTCAGAAGATAACGGATTTTAAGGGGTTGAACAGCTCTCCGGTATTTTCTCCCGATGGCAGGCAGTTAGCATTGGTTCTGTCCAAGGGTGAAAACCCGGACGTGTATGTGATGGATCTGGCCACAAATGAACTCAGTCAGATTACGTCGCATTTCTCGATTGATACTGAGCCGGACTGGATGCCTGACGGAAAGAGTCTGATCTTTACATCTAACCGGGGAGGTAGTGCGCAGATTTATCAGGTGGGTGTTAACAGATTGTCGAACGGTACAGTGGTCGCTGAGGGTAAACCTAAACGACTGACATTTACAGGTAAATTCAATGCTCGTGCTAAAGTATTCCCTGATGGTAAATCGCTGGCACTGGTCCATAAAGGTCAGGGAGCTACCGAATTTAACATCGCCATTCTGGATCTTGATACTGGGCGATTGCGTCAGCTGACGTCTGCCCGGTTGGAAGATTCGCCCAGTGTTTCCCCAGGGGGCCGTCGTCTGATCTATGCGGTATCGGGAGGCAAAAACGGAGAGCTTGGCATTGTCACAGCCGATGGTCGGGTAAAATATCGCCTGCCATCGGCCAAGGGTGATGTCAGGGAGCCGGTGTGGGGGCCGTCAATAGCTACACAGCGCTAAAATCGGGTTGGATTGGTTCGCCGGAGTCAGTCGGGCTTGGCATTCGAGCATATAATTCAGTAGAGTGAGCCAGCTCTTCACGTGGTCTTGTGCGAATAGTCAGTTTATTCGATCAAATTCATCTGGAGAGCAGGACGCTCTTTCTGGATTTCAGGCTGAATAAGTCTTAAGTTCGGCTGAATCCCTTGGTATTCGGGCTAGTCCGAAGTCTGCAGTTCTGATACTGTACTGCATCAATCAATACATTGATTTTGATTTACCAACATTGAACGAACAATTGGAGCTTGTCATGCGTTTTGCCAATTTTGTCAAAGCCACCGCACTATCTGCCATTGCACTCTGGCTGGCTGGTTGTGCATCTACAGGTGGTCAGAGTACTTCTGATGTTGAAGCTACTCCTGAGTACGCGACTGAAGAAGTTGTGATTGAAACCTTCCCTGCTCTCGACCCTGCTGTTCAAGCTGTTATCGATAGCGGTGAAATTCAGGCCTCCCCTGAAGAGATCGAACGGTTGCTGGCGCATAAAACCTACCACTTCGGTTTTGACAGCTCCAAGCTGAAAGAAAGCGATTATAAGGCTCTGGACGTGCAGGCTATTTACCTGAACTCCTCTGAAGGCCGTGGCAAGAAAGTCATCATTCAGGGTCATACGGATGAGCGCGGAACCCGCACTTATAACCTGGCTCTGGGCGAACGTCGTGCCAATGCCGTGAAGCACTACCTGGTTTCCAAAAGTGTTTCCCCAAGCCGTATTGAAGTGATCAGCTTCGGCTTTGAGAAGCCTCTGGATCCAGCTCACAATTCTGCAGCCTGGGCTAAGAACCGTCGTGCTCACATTGTGATCAACTGATGCCCATACATAGCTAAAGAAAAATATTGATTTCATAATGCAGCCATGGCCCATTCATTGGTGCGAAGCCCTTGGGTGGGCGGCATTTCAAACTCATGGCTGCCCGACAGGGAATGAGACTGAATGCGTCTGAAACGATCTGTTTGCTCTGCTTTTGTTCTAACCAGCCTGGTGGCCTCTCAAGTTCAGGCACAGGTACCAGTGGTTGATTCCCGGCCTTCTGGAAGTAGTAGCTCTGTAGAGAACTCTCACATTCATGAATCGACTTCCATGGAACCAGCGGCGGGTGGCTCAGCTCACTTGTTGAATCTGTTGGATGAGCTTCGTCAGGAGGTTATGACCCTCAGAGGACAGTTAGAAGAGCAGGCTTACCGGATCAAGCAGTTGCAGAAAGAGAGCAGGGATCGTTACCTGGATCTCGATCAGCGCATTTCCCGTCAGGGTGACTCGTCCATTAAGGTGCCTGCTGCCACAGGAAATTCTTCAGGCTCTCCGTTGACGTTGCCGGCTTTGGTGGGTAGCGGGTCTTCAGTGACTGAGTCTGATACCCGCGAAGAGGCTGCTTATCAGGCTGCATTCTCCCTGATCAAGGACAAGCGTTTTGATGAAGCTGTAGTCGCCTTGAAAAAGCTGTTGAAAGACTCTCCCAAAGGCCAGTTTTCGGATAATGCTCAATACTGGTTAGGAGAAGTTCAGATGGCTCAGGGCAGATATAAGGAAGCCCGGGACGACTTCCAGTCCCTCATTGACAATTATCCGGATAGCCCAAAAGTATCTGACGCTACCTACAAACTGGGTCGTATTCTTGATTTACAAGGCGAAAAAGATGCTGCCAGAAAGTACCTTGAATCAGTGATCAGTCAATACCCCGGAAGTGCGGCTGCTCGTTTGTCAGATACCTATCTCAGAAATATGTCCGATACCTGAGTGATTGTGCCCACCTCTGGATGGGCGTTGAACCTGTTTCGGCGCTAACATCCTTTCCACTTTTTTCTGTACAGGGAATCTTGCACTCTGTTCGGGCGGTTAAACCAAAATTGACTTAAGTCGGATGGACTCCTAGTATTGCCCGCCTGAATGTCTGGTGAGAGTTCAATGACTGCTGATACCCTCAGAATTACTGAAATTTTCCACTCCCTGCAGGGAGAGTCCCGTACCTCGGGTTTACCTACTGTGTTCGTCCGTCTGACGGGCTGCCCACTTCGTTGTAGCTGGTGTGATACGGAGTATTCATTTCACGGTGGCACTCGTATGTCTTTGGATGAGATTGTCGGGAAGGTGGAGGGCTATGGCGCTAAATATGTCTGTGTCACAGGTGGTGAGCCTCTTGGGCAGCCAAATTGCCTGCCGTTGCTTGAACGACTTGTAGAGACAGGCTTTGAAGTATCACTGGAAACTAGCGGTGCTCTGGATGTTTCTCTGGTGGATGAGCGAGTGGTCAAGGTGCTGGACCTCAAACCACCCGCATCAGGCGAGAGTCACAGAAATCTGTACCAGAATATTGAGCATCTTACCGCTAATGACCAGGTTAAGTTTGTTATCGCCAATCGGGAAGATTATGACTGGTCGGTCAGTAAAATTTTGCAGTACAACCTGCTCAGTCGGGTGTCGGATGTGCTGTTTTCTCCAGTCAATGATCAGTTGGGGCCGGATCAACTGGCTGACTGGATCATTTCAGACAAGCTTCCGGTTCGATTTCAGTTGCAATTACACCGTGTAATCTGGGGTGACAAAACCGGGGTTTGAGTAAAACAGTCCGCATTTTCATAGCAACAGCCATTGGCGAAGTACATTAGGAATAAAGAGCATGACAAAAAAAGCAGTCATTTTGCTATCCGGTGGTCTGGATTCTTCCACAGTGCTGGCCATTGCCAGAGATCAGGGATATGAGTGCTATACCGTCAGCTTTGATTACGGTCAGCGACACAGAGCAGAGTTGGACGCCTCGGTTCGTGTTTCTGAAGCACTGGGTGCCAGAGATCATAAAACCCTGAAGCTGGACTTGCGAGATCTGGGTGGGTCTGCTCTGACGGATGATGATATTGATGTCCCTGAGGATCTGGGTGAAGGTATTCCTGTGACTTATGTTCCAGCACGCAATACCGTATTTCTCTCTCTCGCTCTGGGCTGGGCTGAAATCCTGGGTGCCCGGGATGTTTTCATTGGCGCCAATGATGTGGATTATTCAGGATATCCGGATTGTCGTCCTGAGTACCTTGAAGCGTTCGAGAAAATGGCTAACCTGGCCACCAAAGCGGGGGTTGAAGGGGATCATTTTCATATTCGTGCTCCTTTGCTGGAACTGACCAAGGCGGAGATTATAAAAGAAGGCAGCCGCCTCGGGGTCGATTACGGGATTACCGTTTCTTGTTATCAAGCTGATGAGCAAGGCCGTGCCTGTGGAGTCTGTGACAGTTGCCGCTATCGTAAAAAGGGGTTTGCCGAAGCCGGTGTTGCCGACCCAACCCCATATGCAGGGTCTTAAACGGTTTAACCCGATTATTGAATGTTTGAAAGCCTTTACAAGTTCACACTGTCAGACTCAACGAAGTGCGACAGTGTGGCGAACTATTGCATCTTGAATAGTTTTTCAGGCACTTTAAAGAAGATAATGTCAGTGTTTCTTGGTTTGGGAGAGTTGGCACCATTATCGCTGACCAGAACCAGTAGTTTAGTGCCGTCAGACCCGTCAGGGCCTAGTGTTATCCCTTCAATATTGATTCTTTTAAAGTCCGGGAAGGTTTTTTCAAAATCCCTGGTGCTTAGTAGACGCTGTTTATCTAGCATCGGTAGAGACGTTTTAGTGGCCTCTGTTAGTTTATCGCTGTCCTCTTCTGAACCACTGCCGTCGACAGCCCGGGAAGGAGGTACAGGGTTATTCAGGTCAACCAGATAAACTTCCGAGTAGGAGTAGTTTACGGTTTTTCTATTGGCTTTTTTAACGTGATTTTTTTCGATGACGAGGAGCTGATGATCATTGATGGCCTGAGCATCGCTGATGCTCTGGACAATAACGTCTGTCTGAGGGTCATAAAGGTCTACAGGAACAGAAGTGGGCTGATAATGGTACTGAATGTCCGGTTCAACAGTTGCCAGAAGATGGTTGGCCGTTTCGACCATCGAGAAACGTAATACACGGCTGGGTACAGGGCCTTTATGATAATCCCAGTCTTTTTCATCCTGCATAACGCCTTGTTCAGTGATAGCCAGGTAATCAGAAGTTCCCGGAAGGTGGATCACTGTTTCGAAGCCCCGGTTTCTCTTGACCCCTTTGTCGGAGGGGGACTGGATTTGCAAGCTGAACTCACTGTCATAGATGCCAGGCACCCAGTGTGGAGTCTTCCAGTGAAAGCGCCAGTTCACACTTGAGAACTCGCCGGGGTAATAGTACGCGCCCAGAAGAGTCCCGTCTCTACCTACTTTCAGAAGAGAGCTGTGAATATTCCATCCGGGAAATCGAATCCAGGGGAAAACCGAATTGAACAGAAAGGTTGCGCTTTGTTCCGAAGCGACCAGAAAGGCATTGTCGCCAAGAAAGTCAAAACCTTCTGTATCAATATGGCCATGGGTTGTCCAAAAAACAGAGTCATTAGGCTCAATGATAACTTCCCTGATCCGGGTGACAGACTCTTCCGGGAAAGTGCCTTTGTTTTTTACCAGACCGTTCTTGTTAATAAGAGTTTCTTCCGGTACAAGGTAGTATCGGGGTTGGCCGTTTTTATTGTAATAGTTGGGAACGGCCCCGGTATCATCTGAAAGCAAAATGAATTGATGATGAGCTTTGTCGTAACGGATGGAAGAAATTCCGAGAATGGGCTGATCTTCACTGTAATCCAGCTTTTTACTGCCAAGTAGTCTAATGCCGTTCTGACTCGCACTGACACCTTCTGAGGGAAATAAAGCATAAGCGCAAAAGAAGAAAAGAGGGCATAGTCCTTTGAATGACATGAGACTACCTTTGTTCTTTGTCAGAGCGGGTTCAGAAAGATTGATGTAATCCTAGTCTAAATTCGGCAATTTACCGGATGGGTAGCTGGTCAGTTTTAAGGGTGTTACCCTTCCCTTTTTTCCCGGCTGCCTGAATCTTTCATTTATGTTAAAATCCTTGCGATTTGCCTAATTATGTCTTGTAGAGACTTTCAGACCGATTTTTATGAGTGTACTTAGTGATAGAGCATTTGTTCAGGAGCATATCAGTGGCGCACCCTTTCAGGGCCTGGATGAAGCAAAAGAGCGAGCACTGAAGCAGCAGGTGCGAGAGCTTCTGGAACAGGAAAATGCTGTTCTTGTTGCCCATTATTACACTGATCCTGTCGTTCAGGCTCTGGCTGAAGAAACCGGTGGTTTTGTAGCGGACTCCCTTGAAATGGCTCGCTTTGGCCGTGATCATTCTGCGGATACCCTCGTCGTTGCCGGCGTTCGGTTTATGGGTGAGACCTCAAAAATTCTCAGTCCTCACAAGCGTGTTTTGATGCCAACACTGGAAGCGGAGTGTTCACTGGATATTGGTTGTCCGGTCGATGAGTTTTCGGCTTTTTGTGATCAGCATCCCGATCGTGAAGTGGTTGTCTATGCTAATACATCCGCGGCGGTAAAAGCCCGGGCAGACTGGGTGGTGACTTCCAGTTGTGCTGTAGACATCGTTGAGCATCTGATGGATCAGGACAAAAAAATCATCTGGGGTCCGGATAAATATCTGGGCAGTTACATCCGAAAAAACACCGGGGCAGACATGCTGCTCTGGAATAGTAGCTGTATCGTTCATGAAGAGTTCAAGGCCAAGGGTATTGAAGACCTCAAACAGGTTTACCCGGACGCAGCGGTACTTGTGCATCCGGAATCACCCGACTCGGTTGTTCAGATGGCCGATGTCGTAGGTTCTACCAGTCAACTGCTGAAAGCATCTCAGGAAATGCAAAATGCCACATTTATTGTTGCGACAGATCGAGGTATTTTCTACAAAATGCAGCAGGCGTCCCCGGACAAATCCTTTGTAGAAGCTCCGACTGCTGGTAGCGGCGCTACCTGCAAGAGTTGTGCTCATTGCCCCTGGATGGCCATGAACTCTCTGGAAGCACTGGTTCAGTGTCTTGAAAAACCAGGCCAGTTGAATCTGGTAAAAGTGGATGGTGAGCTCAGAGAGAAGTCGCTGATTCCACTGAATCGTATGCTCGACTTCACGGCATCGCTGTCAGCCTGATCCTCTCAATATCAAGCTGGAAGAATGAGTCGAGGCCGCCCATAGCGGCGGCCTCGTCTGGTCAGCTTTTTTCAAGCTTCTTACGATATTCGAAAATGTCGTTTAACTTTTTATCGATCTTGGCCCTCAGGGCGTAATTATCACCCACCATTTTGCGGGCAAACTGAAGGTGCTTGATAGCGTCGTCCAGGTTGCCTGTCAAGAAGAAGAACTCTGCCCGGGCCTGATGTAAGCCCAGAATGTCATCCGACAGCCCCTGTGCTTCCGCCAGTTCATACCAGATATCCGGGTCGTTGGGTCGGCTGCGACTCAGCCTCAGAAGAAGATCTCTGGCTTCGTTGAATTTTTTGGCTTGAATCAGAATCTCTGCCTTGGTCGCCATTAGCGGATAGTTATCCAGATGAATGGAAAGCGCTGCATCCAGTCGTTTAATCGCCTCATCGGATTTTCCGGTAGCTGATTCCAGCCGGGCCTGAGCCATAATCAAATGCAGGTTGCGGGGGTGTTTCTTCAACAGAATGGTCAGCTCTTTCTCTGCTGTCTTGTAATCCCGTTCTTCCACGCTGGCCAGAGCCAGACCGTAGCGGGTTATGTCTTCCGAGCTGGTATGGCCGGTCTCCAGTTCCTTATATAATTGTCGTGTATAGCGGGCCGGGTCTTCGGTGCTGAGAACCAGCAGTCTCATACGGGTTAGCTGATAATCAAGGCTGCCTTTAGAGCCCTCGGAAGGCAATTGTGCAGCCCTGGCTCTTGAGTCTGAAATTCGGTTGTCGGTGACGGGGTGTGTCAGCAAAAACTCAGGGGGTCGGCTCTGGTAACGTCTGGACTTGTTCATGTTCTCGAATATTTCAGGCATGGCCTGAGGGTCAAAGCCCGCCTTGGCAAGCGTCTGAATACCAATATTATCCGCCTCGCGTTCAAACTGCCTGCTGAAGCGCAGGCGACTGCTCTGGACACCGGCCACTGTTGTTGATAGTGCTGCGGCACCCACCTCGCTGCCTACTGTTGCCATCAAGACAACCGATGCAAGAATGGCGGCAGCGGTCGGCAGGCTCTTGTTCTTGGCATCTTCTACGTTACGGGCATAATGACGTTGGCTCAGGTGGGCCAGTTCGTGAGCGAGTACGGCGGCAAACTGAGCTTCTGTGTCAGCGTTGAAGAACAGACCGGAGTTGACTCCAATGATTCCGCCTGGTGCTGCAAAGGCGTTTAGTACAGCACTGTCTATGACTATGGTATTTAATCGGTGATCCTTAATCTCACTGAATTCAGCCAGGCGGTAGATGAGTCTTTCGAGGTACTCCTTGACCTCGGGGTCACTCACGGTAGGAGTCCGGCTTCGTAAATATTTCAGGTAAGTCTGCCCCAACTCATATTCCTGTTGTGGTGAGACTACTCCGGAGGTGCTGTCCCCCAGGCTGGGCAGTTCAATTGGGGCCGCGCATACAACTGCGGAAGAAGTTCCGAGCCAGGTGCTTAGCAGGGCTGCCACGAGGAAACCCGGTTGCTTCATAGAATATCCATACTCATGTAATCTGCGGTACACTGTATCGTCATAGAGGTGCTGGCTCAAACAGCTATGAAAAAAAACATTGCATTTTACGGCCTCCTTACCTTTCGGGTCTGGCCGATAGTGCGTGTGTCACGACTGGTATCTCTGGGTGATCGAAAAAAACAGTCTCCACATCATTTTACACGTCACTGATATTTGAACCATAACCTTTTATTGTGAGACGGGTGGGGTGACTGGTTTCTTGTACAGCTGACTTCCAGCTTTCCTTAAGGAGAATAAGTTTCATCATGATAGAAGTGAATGTTGAACTGGATCTGAAGGGGATGAGTTGTCCGCTTCCCCTGCTCAGAGCCAAGCAGGCACTCAGTAAAATGGATCAGGGCGAGGTGTTGCGGGTTCAGGCCACAGACCCGGGTTCGGTTCGGGATTTTGCCAGTTTTGCCCGCATCAGTGGGCATAGACTGCTGTCCAGTGATGAGGCTTCCGGGGTATTTATCTTTACCCTTGAGCATAAATAAGATTGGATCTTCAATATCCGAAGTCTGACTGGCAATAGACAACCTTGTCAGGCTCCTGAGTAAGTCAAAAGGAAGAAAATATGCTGGATATCATCAGGGATTGGCTGAACCGTTACCTGTCGGATCATGAAGCCCTGGTGCTGCTGTTGATGCTGGTGACCGGGTTTATGGTCATCATCTTTATGGGGAATATGTTGGCTCCGGTCCTGGCGGCACTGGTATTGGCGTTTTTGATGCAGGGCGTGGTGAACTTATTCGAAAAATGGGGAATCCCCCATCTTTTGGCCGTCAGTCTGATTTTTGCTCTCTTCATGGCGGTTCTGCTTATTTCAATATTTCTGTTAATTCCACTGATCTGGCAGCAGGTTACCGGCCTGCTGAATGAATTGCCGAATATGGTGAAGCAGTGGCAGTTGATTCTGAAAGAGTTGCCAGAACTCTATCCGGCCTTTATTTCGGAATCTCAGACAGCGGCTGTTAGCAATGCCATCAACATGCATCTGGCCAAGTTCGGCCCCTGGGCTTTGTCATTCTCTATCTCCAGGTTGCCTGGTGCGTTGGGTATCCTGGTTTATCTGATTCTGGTGCCCATTCTGGTGTTCTTTTTTCTTAAGGATAAAACTGAGCTGCTGGGCTGGATTGGTGATCGCTTACCCATGCGACGTCGTCTAATTCTCCAGGTGGCGGAAGAAATGAATGGCCAGATTGCCAACTATATACGTGGTAAGGTCATTGAGATTTTGATTGTTGGTGGAGTTAGCTTTGTGGCCTTTGCCTGGTTGGGGCTAAACTACGCTGTTCTGCTATCTGTGCTGGTGGGCTTTTCAGTTGTGGTTCCCTATATTGGTGCCACGGTGGTCACTATTCCTATTGCCCTGATCGGTCTGTTTCAGTGGGGTGTGGGGCAGGAGTTCATGATACTGATGATTGTGTACGGCATCATTCAGGCTCTGGATGGCAATGTTCTGGTTCCCCTGTTGTTTTCTGAAGCGGTTAATCTGCACCCGGTTGCTATTATTGTCGCGGTTCTGGTGTTTGGAGGCGTTTGGGGCTTCTGGGGGATATTCTTTGCAATTCCATTGGCAACCTTGCTGAAAGCTGTGATGAATGCCTGGCCCAGTGTACATGATGTGGAAAAGGTGGGGCAGGAGGCTGTCCGGGAATAGACTGCCCTGCGCAACAAACAGCTCCTTCTAATTTATGAAATATTCGGGTTGGAGTCTGTTTCAGGATGGAAGTGATTGCTCTGTAGTTCAGTGATTTGCACTGATCCATCCCAACTGGCGGTTACCACATAGCGATTATCGGCGCTAAAGGTGGCTGTATTAACCCAGTCATCATGGTTAATGCTGGCTTTTTCTGACCATGTCCCATCGGTTGCCTGACCAATGACTTTTGCTGTACAGTCCTCGCTAGCCGTCACTATATGGTGGCCATCAGGGCCGAAGGTGGCTGAGAACACGCTGTAATAATGTTTAAAGATGGCATTTTCTTTCCATGATTCATGAGCGTTCAGGTAAAAGATTTTTACCTTGCCATCATCACAGGCAGTCACCATGTGGCGGCTATCGGGGCTGAAGGTAGCAGAGTTGACAGAATCCTCGTGGTCAAGGTTGGCTATTTCGACCCACAATCCATTGCTATCCCTGCCAAAAATTTTCGCCGTTCGGTCTTCGCTGGCAGTCACTACATAGTGACCATTGGGGCTGAAGCTGACTGAGTTGATAGTCGCTCTATGGGGAATGATACCCTCTAATTCCCATGATCCATCGGGTTTCTGGTTATAGATCGTCGCTGTGTGTTTCCCCCAGGTGATTACCAAATGGTTGCCATCGGTGCTGAAGGTGGCAGATATCTCGTCGCAGTTGTCGGTCCTGAGTTGGTCTGAGTCGATATATTCATGGGAAAGGGTGGCCGTTACTGCCCAGGATCCATCGTCCATCCGGCTGTGGATTTTCGCAGTGTCATCCCGGCAGACGGTTATCACATGGCAGCCATCGCTGCTGAAGGTGGCTGATTGGACAATGCCGTCATGGGGCAGGGAGACTGTTAATGCCCATGATTTATCGGACCCCAGGCTATATATTTTCACAGTGAGATCACAACTGATCGATAGCAAATGCTGACCATCAGGGCTGAATGTGGGTGGTTTGACTCTGGAGTGATTGCGAATGCTGGTTTTTATTACCCATGATCCTCCAATAGCTTCCTGGCCGTAAATAATTGCCTTATGGTTTTCATTGGTGGTCACCAGATGGCGTCCATCGACGCTCAGGGCGGCTGAGTTGATAAAATTATTTTCGTGAATAGTGGCTTCTGTATTCAGATTAAATGTTTCACATTGAGACATTAACCGGGCTCTGACGAAATATAACAGAGCAGGCGAGTGAACGCTCTCCAGTCGAATATTTGCCATTGACTCGACTAACGCCTTATCCTCCGTAAAGGGGTTTAACCAATCACGAATTTGATTCCTGTCTTTTGCAGTGATGGACATCCTGAGTTGATATTGGTGTGCTGAAGAAAACTGGCGATACCACGCTTTTGCCAGAGCGTTGTCCTCTCTGACAGCGGCTTGGAGGCGCTTGCATGTCAGCCCTATATTGTAAATATCTCTAAGTTGCAAAAAGCGAAAAATCATGGAAGATGGGGATAAAGACAGTAGTGATGGTCTTTCCATTTTTTCCTCGCCAATAACAGTGATGCTCCTGCCCGCGCTGTCAGTCGTTGGTGTTGGCAATTGAGCTTGCGTTGGTGTTGAGGCCGGACCTTCAACGATGGGAATATTATCTATTCTGTGCATGTCTGACTCCTTAAAAATTTGGAATTTATCTTCGATCAACAGAGTCGTTAATAAATTATGTGCGCAGGTTAGAGACTGCTCGGGAGTGATAAGTTCATAACATTTTGTTAAGTACAACTAACCATTTTTATGCAGTACCCGCAGAATGGCGTCGGACAATGACAGCAAGTAATGAATGAGTACTCTGTAGTTCAGTTATTTTCACCTTGTAGCGCTGACCGCATGGCTGCCACCGGCACTCACCCAAGCTTGTTCGAGCACACCGTCCAGCAGTCCGAAAGCCAGAGCAGGTTTGCGAATAGGAAAATGGACTTGTGCAGATTGCGGAGCTGAACGCCTGCAATTTTTAAACTCAGCAAAGAACATTCTTGCGGCTGGGCATAGCCGTCTCGCTGAAGGAATTCCACTGCTTCAGAGGTTTTACGACGTCCTCTATAGCAGTGGGAGGATGTCAAGATTAACCCAGTGCCTGGGCAGCCTGCAGAACGTCTTCTACATGATTTTTGATCCGGACCTTACGCCATTCGTGTTGCAGAATGCCTTCACGGTCAATAAGAAAAGTGCTGCGCTCGATCCCCATATATTCTTTGCCGTACATATTCTTTAACTTGATGACATCAAACAGCTTGCAGAGTTCTTCATCGGGATCGGAGATCAGTTCGAACGGAAATTCATGTTTAGCCTTGAAGTTTTCGTGGGATTTCAGACTGTCACGGGAGACGCCGAAAATCAGTGTGCCAGCTTCCTGGAATTCTGAGTACAGATCGCGGAAAGTCTGGCCTTCACTGATGCAGCCTGGGGTATTGTCTTTAGGGTAGAAATAAATGACGACCTTCCTGCCTTTCAGTTCGGACAGGGTGACGGTGGTATTATTGGTCGCCTCAGCAGTGAATTCCGTAACGGGTTGGCCTAGGGTAAAGCTCATTGTTCTTCCTTCGATTCTCTTGTCTTGGATAGTAAGTCTTAAATAGTAAACAGTTGTCTCTGCTTCAGCTGGCTTTAACAAATGTCAGGCTTTCATATTCGGTCACAAAATGAGCTTGATCAACAGATTGTCTCGAGATCTGGCAAGCCTGTAGCATAATGCTAATTACTGAAATGGTCTATAAAGCTGGACTGAGTTGAGCGGAATGTCAACGCCGCCCTTGTTAATGGCTGTGTGCGTCAGTAACATTACGAACAGCTTATGACTGATCTCTTGGAGTGGATAGATGATTACCGGTAGCCTTGTAGCGCTCGTCACCCCGATGCAGGACGATGGAGAGCCGGATTGGGAGCGTCTTCAGAAACTGGTTGAATTCCATGTGGAGGAAGGTACTGATGGCATCGTGGCCGTCGGTACTACCGGAGAATCTGCTACTTTGACCGTGCAGGAACACTGTGAAGTGATTAAACGGATTGTCAGGCAGGTTGATGGCCGGATTCCGGTGATTGCCGGTACCGGTGGGAATTCTACCCAGGAAGCCGTTCTGCTGACAGCAGAAGCGAAGATTCTGGGAGCTGATGCTTGCCTGCTGGTGACTCCTTATTACAACAAGCCAACCCAGGAAGGTTTGTACCTGCATTTCAAAACTATTGCTGATGCTGTGGCCATTCCCCAAATTCTTTATAATGTACCCGGTAGAACTGCTGTGGATATGTTACCTGAGACTGTGGCTCGTCTGTCCGGTCATGAGAATATTGTCGGCATAAAAGAAGCGACAGGCATTCTGGAACGTGGTATCGAGATTCGTCAACTGTGTGGTGATGACTTTGCTATATACTCCGGCGATGACGCTACCGGTATGGAAATGATGTTGCAGGGTGCTAACGGCGTCATTTCTGTCACCAACAACCTGGCTCCCCGTAAAATGCACGAGATGTGTGTAGCGGCTCTGGATGGAGATCGGGCTACAGCAGAAGCAATTAACGCTAAACTGGATGAACTGCATCAGAAGCTGTTTGTTGAGGCGAACCCAATTCCTGTGAAATGGGCGCTGTCGAAGATGGGTCTGATTGGAGAGGGTATTCGCCTGCCTCTGACACCCTTATCAGAAAGTTATCACTCGGATTTGCGAGAAGCCCTGAAGCAGGCTGAGCTGATTTGATTATTAGAGGTTCAGGTGGGTTCAGCCTGACCTCAGTCTACGGTTATGACTCAGCCCGGGAAAATGAAAGATGTCATCCGGGGGATTGTTATGGAGCTTTTCAGAATGGAGATCGTATGTCGCGAGCGATGAAAACCTTGCCGGTTATGGCCTGTGCTCTGGCGCTGACAGGTTGTGCCAATCCATTCGGCAAGGAGGGCTATTTCCGGGATAAATCCGGTGATTATACCCAGGCGAGGGTGACCAGGCCGTTGGAAATTCCGGAGCAGATGAACACTGAGCCTATGGTGGAATCCTTGTCTATTCCGCCCATTTCTGCGGACCACTCTCATCTGGAGTCCGAGTTTGATGTGCCAAGGCCTGACCAGCGCCTGACTCAGGAGGAGGGAAGAGTCTATACCATCGAAAGGGCAGGTGATGAAGAATGGTTGCTGGTGGGTCATTCCCCTGATGAAGTCTGGCCAAAGCTGCTGGCCTTCCTGGAAGAGAATAATATTCCGGTCAGATCCCGAAATGTAAAACAGGGGGTTCTTGAAACTGAGTGGACTGACCTGGGTAAAGATCCCGAAAAAGGTTATGTCGCCAGTGCATTCAGTAAACTGATGGGGGCTGAGGTGACTGGCCCTGTTGAAGACCGATTTCAGTTTGAAGTGCGTCAGGGTGTGAAACCGAATTCTACTGAGGTGCGCCTGAGGATCAAGTCTCGTGCCATTTTGGAGGAAAGTCAGTCGACCACCGAACCCAAGTGGAACAACCTTTCGGAGCGCAGTCAGAAGATGCGTGACAGTATCCTGAACGAACTGCTGTTGTTTATGGTGCGGGATGACAGTGATAAATCCGTCTCCTACTTGGCTCAGGATCTGAACCTGGGTGACCTGGCTGTTATTGAACAGGACGGTGCCGGTAACCCGCTACTGAGAATGGATCAACTCTCTTATGCCCGTAGCTGGTCTGCAGTTGATGCGGCCCTGCAACAGACAGGGGTGGATGTGACTGACAAGAACCGTTCGGCAGGTATCTTCTATCTGCAGGTAGACCCTAAAGGAGTGGTCAGGAAAGAGAAAGAGTCCGGTGGCTGGTTCAGTGGCTGGTTTGGCGGTGGTGAAAAGAAAGAGACACCAAAAGAGGTTTTGTTAATGAGGGTCTCAGAGTTGAATGGGGTCGTCCGGGTATCGGTAGAAAAGGATGCCAATACTTCAGCGCCTGCCGACATCAGTCGTAAGTTGCTGAATCTTGTGAAGGAAAACCTCAAGTAGTGTAGAATCCCAGTGTTAAGGCCAGTCTCCATGACTGGTTTTTTTTTGTTTTTGTTTGCCAGGCAACGCAAACAGTTCCATGGGGCGGCTTTAAGTTTCGCTCCTGTTGATTGTTCATTAGTAGAAGGCAGGATATTGGCAATGAGCCTTGCTGGTAAAGTACTGGCCGTAAATAACGACCTTCCTATTCGAACAGAGCTTCCCGTGCACTCAGGCAAGGTCCGCTCTGTTTACTGGTTGACAGAGGCGGACAGCCGTCGCCTGATCAGGGAAAAGGGCTATGATGTAGCTGACGATACCCCTTTGGCCATCATGGTGATTTCTGACCGAATGAGTGCCTTTGACTGTATCTGGAGGGGCGAAGGCAACATGAGGGGGGTTCCCGGTAAAGGGGCTGCCCTGAATGCGATCTCCAATCATTGGTTCAAACTTTTCAGGGAGTCCGGTCTGGCTGACAGCCATATACTGGATATTCCCCATCCCTTTGTCTGGATTGTTCAAAAAGCCCGGCCAGTGATGATTGAAGCGATCTGTCGTCAATACATTACAGGGTCGATGTGGCGAGCTTACAGCAAGGGTGAGCGTGATTTCTGTGGTATCCAGCTTCCGGATGGTCTTGAGAAGGACCAGAAATTACCGGAATTACTGGTGACACCTTCCACTAAAGGTATTTTGAAAGGAATCCCCGGTGTGCCAGAGGTGGATGATGTTAACATCACCCGGGCTGACCTTTTGACGAATTACGACGCTTTCGGCTTTCAGAAGCCTGAAGATATTGATCGTTATGAAAGGCTCCTGAGAGAAGGCTTCGGTGTCATTTCACAAGCTCTGGGTCAGTTGGGCCAGGTGTTTGTGGATACCAAGTTTGAGTTTGGTTATGTCACCGGTGTTGACGGTCAGGACAAGCTCATTTACATGGATGAAGTGGGGACACCGGATTCTTCCAGAATTTGGGACGGAGCTTTCTACAGGACCGGTAAGGTGGTGGAAAACTCCAAGGAAGGTTTCCGTCAGCAGTTGCTGAGTTATTTTCCTGATCCGGACATCCTGCTCAACAAGGACAGGATGGACGAGAGACGGGCTCTGGCCGAAGAGAATGAGCTGCCCCCATCCATCATGATGGCCGTTTCCAAAACCTACCTGGACATTGCTGAGCGCATAACAGGCGAGCCTCTTCAGCTCTCGGACAACCCCAAAGCTGAAGTCGTCACCATTCTCAAGGATGAATATGGTTTGATTGATTAATGACTTTGGTCCGGAGTTCTTCGGTTCTCTGGGTCGGTTTGACGAGGGGGTGGTCTTTTAATAGCGATTGGTTATTAATAAAAATCTGCAGTATGACGGGAATCGGCTTACTTTTTTCAATTTATAGTCCGCGTAAGGTTTACGTCATCTGTTTTTTATGCACAAATGTCAAGCCCTTGACGTCAAAAAAATGCATCTGGTCTAAGTAATTGATTTTATAAGGATGAGTTGTAACCTATTGAAAAATAAAGAAAAATAATTGATCAAAAAATGATCGATTTGTATGAGGGGCAGTAAGAATAGGTCTTTCTGAATGATTTCACGGGTTCTTCCACAAACTTATCCACAGATTTTGTGGGTAAGATTTCAGTAATGCTTCATCTGGAAGTCATGTAATCTGCCACCAAAGCCCTTTATTACAACTTTTTATTAAAGAATGCTGGGCTCCTGACGAGTCGGCTAGAGAATCTGAGCATGAATGAATTGCCAAATATTGTAGATCTGACTGAAGAAAATGTCCGAGAAGTATTAATTGAGCAGTCGGCCCAGCGACCGGTGCTACTGGATATCTGGGCTGAGTGGTGTGAGCCCTGCAAGAGTCAGCTACCGATTCTGGACAGCCTGGTAGAGAACTATCAGGGTAAGTTTCTGTTGGCCAAGCTGGATGCTGAGCAACCTCTGGGCCAGCAGTTAATGGCTCAGCTGGGGGTGCGTAGTGTACCGACTCTGGTCTTCTTTCATCAGGGACAGCCTGTGCAGGTGTTGTCCGGCTTGCAGACTGAAGCTGCCCTGAAAGAAGTGCTGGACCCGTTAACCATGAGCCCTGTGGAGCGGATCAGGTTACAGGTTGAGCAGTTGATTGAGGAGGGGCAGCATGAGCAGGCGCTGACGCTGTTACAACAGATTCTTCAGGAAGAGCCTGAAAATCACGGGCTTCAGGTGCTTCAGGTTAACCTGCTGCTGGCAGTAGGTCGCATTGACGATGCCAAAACACTGATGGCTGCATTGCCTGACGATACTGCCGGTATTGCCCAGCCCAGGGCAAAGCTGGCTTTTTATGAAATGATGGTAGAAGCACCGCAAAGGGTAGAGTTGGAAGCTTGTCTTCACGATAATGAAAACGATCATGAGGCACGTTATCAACTTGCTATCAGTCAGGTGGTTGCCGATGAAAATGAGCAGGCTCTGGAAAACCTTCTGTTGATCGTGAGGAGAGACCGTGCCTTCCGCGATGACGGCGCCAGACTTTTAATGCTGAAGGTTTTTGATCAGCTGGGTGCTGGAAGCTCACTGGCCAAGCGTTATCGAGGCAAGCTGTTTGGCTTGATGCATTGATGCATTGATGGATTAGTGAGTCGGGCTTCCTGTGAATGGAAGCCCGATGGCGATTAAGGTTCAGCAGTTGCTTCCGTGAGTCCGCCCAGAGTCTCGACCAGATCATTGATCAGCTTTCTCAGGGAGAGGCTCATGACTGCGAAATCGGCATCAAATTGTTCGGCTGCGGTTTCCGCTTCCACTTCGTCCAGTTGATCCTGGATCACTTCACTAAATTTTAGTTTTCGAACAGTCAGGTCATCGCTGAGCACAAAAGTCTGTGCTTCGTCCCATTGCAGGGATAATTTGCTTACCTGCATGCCACCTTCCAGGTGTGCCTGGATTTCTTCTGTGATCAACGTCTGTCTGCGAACATTAATCTGTCCACCCTCGTCACCAGGCTCTCGCAGGTCGCATTCGTCACCCAGAATAAAAGGCGCTGGCACTGCAGGGTTTTCGGACAGCCATTGTGTCATGGAGGCTGAGGGCGGGTTCTTTAGGGAG
>NZ_JAHHPQ010000777.1:0-4479 GCF_024606245.1 Endozoicomonas sp. SESOKO2 | reverse complement strand
ACATGCTATCCGGCTGCAGTCCTGGCCAGGCACGAACTTTCATGATTTTACCGTGCTGGCCTGGTTGTTGATGATAGTGTTGATTCATGGGTTGAAGCGATTGAGTACCTTATGCAGGTGGATAAGCAGGATATGCTGAACAACGCGAATCAGTTGGTTTTGGATGTTGAATCTTTGAGTCGCGTTCTGAGTGAAGTGGTTTGATTTTTTCAGGTTTGGAACAAAAACAGCGAAATCGGGGTCAGGTTTTGATTCTTGCTACCCGTTATGTCAAGGGTTGCGACCAGTCTTCAACCTCTAAGCCCGGCACTCTACAAAATTCTTTGGTGTTATTGGTAACCACGGTCAGCTCCAGACTTCGGGCATGTCCAGCTATCATATTGTCATAGCTGCCAATCAGCTGACCGGTAGATTTCAGGAAGTGTCGAATTTGAGAAGAGTGCTCTGCTGCATCCTCGTTAAAATCCAGTATTGGGATAACACTCAGGAGGGTATTTAACTCTTCCTGTTTTGTCTCCCGAAGTCTTTTTGGGGCGGAGCAAATGCCAAACATAAGCTCACCAAAAGTAACGGCTGATATAAACATACGACCATTGTTGTTTTTAAAATGTGCTTTAATACTACCTTTATCGCGCCCTCTCAGGATGTGAATCAGTACATTGGTGTCAAGTAAATATTTCATTATGACCAATCTCCAAAATCACGTTCTTGTGGTAGAGGCTGTTCTCTGTCAGGGTAATCCGGACAGACCGAGATGTTGTCAAAAAATTCGTCCCAGTCAACATCCACGGGGGAAATGGTCAAAGTATTCCCTTGTTTCTGGATTTGAACGTGCTTTACATTTTCGGGAAACGCAAACTCTTTGGGAATGCGTACAGCCTGCGTTCTGTTGTTTTTGAAAATGGTCGTTTTCATATTCGAACCTCCCTTGTATATACCTGAGTATATACAAGATTAAAAATTCAGGCCTTGCCTACAGATCTACAGATCTAGGGAAACCGGGGTCGAAACCGGGGTCAGGGTCGAAACCGGGGTCAGGTCTTGATTGTTGACATCGTTTGACTCTGGGAAACCGGGGTCAGGTCTTGATTGTTGACATCGTTTGACTCTGTTCTATTTTTAAAGCTCTTTGGCTCGTTCCCACGTTTGGCAGAACACTGGCTCCCATGTTGAACTCATACGATATCTCTGGTTGTAGAGTCTGTTTTCGGGTGTGGATCCTTACTGGGCGTTTCGGTCAGTTAAGCAGTCAATAACTGCCGGGCTTTCTTAATCCTGTGATGCCGACACGACCTCAGCCCTCATAGCGTTAGCCTCCGGTTCCGCCGTGACCACTTGGCATGAGTTCCAGTGTTTGCTGGACTTGTCTGCGTCCGGTGTATCGAATAACAGAAACTATTCACCACTCTATACCGTTCAGGCTTTCACTGGCATACGCCAGCTACTATGCCGTCTGCTGACTTCTGTATAGCGATCAGGACACCTTACGATGACCTCAGTCTGAAATGTCAGACACTACACAGACCTCCCAAGGTAAGTCACACCGCCTTCACTGCACAACTGCCGGATCTACTGCCTGAATGTCCGGATGAGTATGGGACTTCGTTACCATACGCTAACTCGTCCCCACGCAGGCAGCCTCATATCCGATTTATGTTCGTCAGCTCGCAGTTTTGCTCCACACTGCCTTCAGCCTGTACCTCGCGATACAAACCTTGTGTTTCGCTAGCCCTTCACCCTCATCTGGCTGGGCAGGGGACTTTCACCCCCAAGCTGTGCAACATGCTCGGCACACCATATGCATTCCCACGCTGGAGCGTGGGAACGAGTAAACGAATAATATTTATTATGCCGGGCCATCTCTCACAGTGATGCACAACGCTGGTATGCTAGTTTTGACTGTTGTGCCTATCCACGAAGGAATGATGCAGTCTGTCGTTATGTCCCCCCTATGAAGGTGCTGGAAGCGATGGCAATGGAAAAACCGGTAGTGGTTTCTGATCTGCCACCGTTAACCGAAATGGTGGAACACGGGGTTACCGGTCTTATCTGTCGACCGGATAATGCAGATTCACTGGCAGAATGTCTTGAAAAACTGCTGGAAAAGCAACTGGCCGTGCGGCTGGCAACCGCTGCCAGAGAATGGGCTGAGAATAATCGTACCTGGGAGCAGAATGGTAAGCAGTATGTTCAGATGTACTCTACCATTTAGCACCTGAACAGCCGCTTTTGCAATAATGTGCTGAAATTTCTCCGCCCATCAGCGCAAAGCAATATGGCAACGGTGACGTCCTGGTTATTTCCTGTTGCGTTCTTAGTTACTAAATAAATAATACGAAAAGGCTTCCTTACCAATTGCCGATATTCAGTATTCCCGAACCGGGTCAGTTCCGGAACTATGGCACCTTTATAGGGCTGCTCCCTGAGGCTTTGCAAGGCGGTATTAAAAGTCTGCCTTAATTTCACTGCCCGGGGGTTGCCAAAGTGGTCTCTGGTGTAGGTGACAATATCCAGTATGTCCCGTCGGGCATCCTGAGTGAGAATAACTTTTGTCACGATTACTCCCCTGTGCTGTTTTGTGATTCTTCACCATTGTTATGGTCCCGGTTATTATCAGGAGCGTCATCCATCAGGAGTTGATCAATATCAGCCATTACACTGTCTGCCGTAACGGTGTGATGGTCGGCCAGCTGACGTTTTCCCAGGGCCAGCAGTTTTAACAGGGCGATATCTTCCTGCAATGCTTCATAACTGTGGATATCCTGAATAACAGCTTTAGCTTCACCGTTCTGGGTGATCACCAGCGGCTCCCGGCTTTCTTGCAGCTGGTTTAGTACCTCGGCTGCGTTGGCTTTCAGGTAGCTGATGGGCTTGACTTGTTGTGAGAGTTTCATCCTGAATTGCCTCCATGAGACTTAATTAAGACCTTATATAGTCTAGCTGGTTTACTATCATACACAAACCTTTTGGGCTGGTTTTAGCATTAACCGCCCTGCCTTTTCTATTGAGCCCTGCAAGATACTTTTCCTATCCTCTTATTCCTTTATTGATTTCCAATGACTAGAAAATACTTCGGTACCGACGGCATCCGTGGCCGTGTCGGTCAATTTCCTATTTATCGAGTTTTGCAAAAGTACCGTACAACCCAGGCTGAATCTGCATGGTCTGAAGATTGTGGTGGATGCCTCCAACGGCGCCTGTTACAAGGTGGGGCCTGCGGTATTTGCTGAGTTGGGGGCTGAGGTGATCAGCACCTGTATTGAGCCCAATGGCACCAATATTAATGACGGTTTGGGTTCCACCTGTATTAACCATTTGCAGCAGCAGGTGCTGGAACATCGTGCAGATCTGGGCATTGCCTTTGATGGCGATGGTGACCGGCTGATCATGGCGGATGGCAATGGCGCCGAGCTGGACGGTGATGAGTTGCTGTTTATTATGGCCTGCTCACTGCAAGACCGTGGTCTGTTGCAGGGCGGTGTGGTGGGCACGGTGATGTCCAACCTGGGGATGGAGCACGCCCTGGCCCAGCGCAATATTCCGTTTACCCGTGCAGCGGTGGGCGACCGTTATGTTAATGAGTTGCTGCTGGCCAATGGCTGGTATCTGGGAGGAGAACCCTCCGGCCATTTGATCTGCCGACAGGTGACTACAGCGGGTGATGGTATTGTGGCCGCTTTGCAGGTACTGGCAGCGGTTCAACATTCCGGAAAAACCCTGGCGGAACTGAAGCAAGGCATAAACAAGTACCCACAGCATCTGGTCAATATTGTTATGACCGAGCGCCGAGACCTTACCCGTATTCCTGCAGTGACCCGTGCCGTTACCGAATGCGAACAGGCACTGGCTGGCTGTGGTCGGGTATTGTTGCGCCCTTCCGGTACTGAACCCGTCGTTCGGGTGATGGTAGAAGGTGAGGATAAGGCGGAAATTACCCGACACTGTCAGGTGTTGGCGGAGAAGGTTGAGCAGGTATTGAAGGCGTTGAACGGTTAATAGGCCTTGAGTACGTTTCTTTCCGTTATTATCCCCTTTCGGAAGCGGTCGGGCGATCGGGCTTCTGTTGAGCGTCTTGATCAGGCCATTGCCTGTTTTACAGATCAACCAGATATCGAACTCGTGGTTTTTGATACGGGGCGACAATCAACGCGCTTAAAATTGACTAATAGACAGCAGAACAACCTGCGCTATTTACATCAGTATCAGCCAGGTGTATTCGCTCCGGGGCGGCAGGTACGTAATGCGACGGTTGCCTGCCCATTTTAAGGCAGAATTTTTTAAGCCTGTTTTGCAGCAGGCTTTATACCAGGAGGCGTTTGAATCCTGGTTTCGTGGTGAAGTCTGTAAAGTGGATGGCATCGCCTTGGCCTCCAGCTGTTTACTGATCCATCGTGAATGGTTTCTGGCGATGGGTGCCTTTCGTCAGGCGTTTGCTGGCCATGGCTATGAAGACTTTGATCTGATTCACCGACTGGCCAT
>NZ_JAHHPQ010000776.1:0-1075 GCF_024606245.1 Endozoicomonas sp. SESOKO2 | reverse complement strand
CTGTTGAAGTTCGGTGGTTCAGCAGCACCGATCGCGGGTGAGCTGATAATATCCTGTCTCGAAGTGGTGCTATGGGCCTGCCAGTAAGCAGACTGGTCGCCGGTTAGCAAACAGGCTCCGGGGCTGCCGACAAAGCTGCCTGCCACCAGTGTTACCTGTTGTCCGCTGGCTTGTGCTGATGCCTCAGAATACTGAGAACCAGCCAACAGGCAGGGTATACCCGCCTGACGCAGGGTGATGGCAACATGATCGTTGGTGCCCCCTTGTCTGAATACGCAGCCGCCCAAACGTCGCAAAATATCCGGTGCCAGCATCCAGTCACTGGCGTGATCGGAAAGCAGAATGGTACTGGGCGGAATCTGTTCTGCGTTGACCGGTTCGGTGACCACCAGGGCCACACCACTGCGGCAACCTTCACTGACCATAATGCCTCCAGCCAGCGGCAGGGAGGGAGCTGCGGCAGAGAAATGGGTGTTGCCCGGCAGCCGGGTCACTGGCCGACACTGGAAGAGGTAAAGTTGCTGCTGGTCATCCACGCCGAACTCAATATCTACCGGACAACAGAACATATCTTCCAGCTGTTCTGCGTATTTCTGCAGTTTTTGCAATATCTCATCAGCCAGCATGATGTCTTTTACATCCGTGGTTGCCGTGGTGCTCTGTTCGATATAACCCGCTTCACAGATCTCTTCATCGGTGATTTTTTTCAGCACAAACTGGGTGGTAATGTCTCCCGGAGTAAATTGCCAATCCGGTTGACTGTTTTCGTCATCACCGCGCCTGATCGTATAGCGATGGGGGCGGATGCCTGAATTTCCACAGACTGCCCCCCGTGGTTGACCCGGTGCATATTCCACTTGAATGGTATCGTCCTGTAACGTTGAGTGGCTGATTACTACGCCCCCCAGCTGGCAGTGGATGCACTGTTGCATGACCAGCGCAATGGGTTTTACCTGCCCGGTGGGACAGACTTCTGGCCGGTAAGCAGACGACAGGACTTGCAGACAGGTTTTCAGGATATCGCCGCCACCATGAACCCGGGAATCATATCGACCGGCCTGGGCATCGCCGAAGC
>NZ_JAHHPQ010000775.1:0-4649 GCF_024606245.1 Endozoicomonas sp. SESOKO2 | reverse complement strand
ACTTATCAGACAGCATGTAGGTAAAGGAGAGCCCCGGCTGAGTGTTATTGTTGACGTCAGCTGTAGTGTTTTTGTCTTCAACCCTATTGGTTTTTAAACTCCCGCTGTCCACATCCGTCTGAACACTGGCTACTCCGCCACGAAAAATAAAACCTCAGGTCTCATAAGCTTGGGCAGATGTAGCAGAGTGCAGGAATCACGGTGAGCTATTAGTTCTGAGGGTGAAAAAACCTTGAATATTTTTCAAGGTTGTCTATATCTTAATATTCTAAAAAACAACAGACTCTGCTGTTTATTTGGGTAAAATTTCTGATGTTTGAAAGTATCAGATTAACAGATGAATATTTTAATATTGTTTTTTAGTAGAAACGTTTCTCGTTGAATGGCGACGCTTTTCTGGTAAAGTTATTTTGAAAAAATCAAGTTGTACCGCGAGAATTTTCTTTTGCCTTACTGTGATTGTTTTTACAGCTCAACTGATTTTTCTGAAAAAAGCATGGGCTTATACTCAGGAGGAAATAAGCCGTATACTCTTCGTTTCATTTTCAGGTCAGCGCTATGAAAAAAAAGACATTAATGCTGTTGATATCGAACAGTATCAATACGTCAGTCCTCTTCGTTACGAGCTAAATAAAGGTAATTTAAGTTCAAAGATAGAGGAAGAAAAAAAAAGCTAAAAAGAATAACGAATTGCAAGCTATGGCTGCATTGGTGCCTGTTTTGTATGCATTTTTTTCTGAAGCCACCCATCCTGTGCGAATGAATCAGGAAATCCTGATCGACACCAAAGCGGCTGGCGAAAAAGGAGAAAAGCAATCAACGGTTTTAAATCGTCTTTTCCCGGCTTATACGCTGGCAGGGCAGGTCTTTCGGCTGATGGTTCTGGCAAAGTGGCCGACTTCCGATGTATCGACTATTGAGAACCGGCAGGAAAGAATACAACAAATACTGGCTACGAATCCGGATTACTCATCAATAGAAAAACAACTATCAGGGCTCAGACAGTGGGAACCAAAATTAGCTGACATTTATTATCAGGACTCCTTATTTAATTCAGAAGTTGTTCAGGAAGAGTTAAAGTCATACATGAATCAGGGTTTTTTTCAGCAGCTGTGGAGCCATCCTGTAGGCAGTGGAATATTATCAATATCTACGCACTTTTTAACTTTTTCTGGTTACCTGGCATTGATACTTTCAGCACTGAGACAGCCGACTTATTGTTCAGCACAGTCATTATGCAGTTGGGGTGGAGTTGTAGTCAGCATAAGCTTGAACCAGTGGATATGGTTTCTTGAGTCCAGGCTAGAAGAATATTTTGCTGGACAGCGCAGAGTGAGCGGTCAAATGCTCAAAGAATATATAAGTGCTGTCTCTGGTTACCTGCAGCAAGTGGTTGACTGGCAACTATCAGATGGTTTGCCTGAAGCGTTAAAAATTCATTTCACCACAAAGGAGTTTGAAGAAATTATTGGCTTTCTCGAAGCAACAGAAAATCTTGCTGGAGCTGTCGTAAAGGGTCGCAATGCAGAAGCTGTGATATTACATGCGACAGAGTTGATCAGGATAAAGGACGTTCTCGCCAAGGTTATCTTTAAAGTAGGGGAAATGGATTTGTTTCTGGCGATAGCTGCTCGTATGCATGCTTCTGAGGCTGTTGAAAATGCTAATGAAGTCACTATTGCCCGATTCAGATCAGAGCCTGAGCCTTGTCTTTCCATGGTGGGCTTCTGGAATCCTTTGCTTGATAACAGTACTGCTGTTTCTAATACATTGCAGCTTGGGTGTGCAGGGAGTTATCTCAAAGACAACGAGGAGCTGGAGTATAAGACAGAACCGGTTACTGGAGTGGGACTTTTGCTATCAGGCAATAATGCATCCGGAAAATCCACTCTTATGAGGGCTGTTACCTTGAACAGTATTTTTCTTGCCCAGACCCTGGGAGTTGCGGCAGCCAAATCCTATGAAGCGAGTATTTTTCATGAAGCAGGAAGCTACATGGACAAGTTTGACAAGGCTGGGGAGTCGTCGTCTTACATGGAAGAGTTGCGCTACGTATCAGAGCTTTTAAAGAAGCCAGGCATAATAAATAACGAAAACAAGCTTGTCTGTTTTGATGAGCTGTTCAGTACTACAGACCCTGATGATGGTAGAAAAGGTTTTGAGATTGTTTTAAAAGCTCTCGGAAGACAAAGCCATTTAATGGCACTGATATCCACTCATTATGACCTGGCTGATACAGGCGAATGGCAGGAATCCTTTAACATCATGCACATGGGGATGACAAACAGCTCTGGCTATATCAGGCCGACCTATCAGATAGAGGAAGGCCCTAACAAGTGCAAAGTTGCGCTTGAATTTCTGGCTGAAACTTTTCAGTCTGAACTGCCTGATATTGCTGAAAAAATACGTACTTACCGAGCACATTAAGTATGATTCTACGGCATCTGTTCCTATTGCCAGTTTGCCTGATAACCAGCCAGGTTCAGGCTGTGCAAACACCTTATGAGATCCTTGAAAGACAATACCTGATCAAGTTTTCGGACTCTGACAATCAATCGTTCCAGTCAGAGGCATATCAGAGTGAGGAAAGTTCTTCTCATACAGCTCATGAAGAGCTCTCCTCTCGAAGAAAGCGAGAGTTGCTGTTGCATCATCTTTATCCTGAATGCTCTCAGTCTGCTGAGATTCAGGGTATGTTTCAGACGGATATATGGCAGGATATGCAGGTGTTCAGGAAAGATGGGTACGCTCACCTGTATGACAGGCTGTTTCCAGGTACCTCATTACTTGGAGAAGTGTACGGAGCCTGTCAACTGGTTACAGGCTCTACAAGTAGCATTAAAACACTGAAGGAACGCAAAGAGATCCTTCGCAGTTTAATGGCTCCCAATACAGCTACCGCTTTAGTATCAAGTATTGATGAAATTAATCAATATATTAATCCGGTCGTTCGGCTTCTGGATAAAAAACATCCATTCTTTTACTTCTTTCATATGCCCATTTTACTTCATGATGAAGGCACTTGGGCCGAGTCCGAATCACTCATAGGGATAGAATTAAAAAATGAAAAAGCTATGCAGGAGCTAATGCTTCAGAATAATATTCATGGGGTGACGCCACAATTCAGAACTTTGATGTATATCATGCCAGTTTTAGGGTTGCTGACTTCGGGGTGGCTGTTTAAATTAAGTACCCCATCAAGAAATGTCAACATACATACTGATCAAAGCATATTATGGAAAGGTTTGGTTATCACGGAGAAAACAGGAAGCTACATTCTTCCGTGGTCATTAGCTTTAAGTACGTTATACAAACTCAAATCGCTCCAGCAGAATCACGATGATTTGAAAAGAGTCAATAGAGAAATTACTTCAGAGTTACTATTACTGCGTCCTTTTTTCTCAGCTCTGTATAACCTTGGAAAAAATACCGGGTTATTTAATTTCACTGATAAAGAAGAAAGTTTACTTAGAATACTTATGGAGCAGATGAAGCTTTTGACGCTCGAAGATTATGGATATTTCTCATCATCGAGCATACAGCATGCTGCCAGTGCAATGAGAATTGTTGTTTTGCTGCATGGCTCAATTAACCGGTGGTTGAAAAAGCTTTCATGGATCGACTTTATGCTTTCTGTCAGCCGACAGATCAATTCTGAGCAAAACCCTTATACCTTTGTTGAGTTTGATGAAAGTAATTCCAGGCGTCCATACCTTTCAGCCGAGAAGCTCAGGCCTCCTGGTTTGGACTCTTCACAGGGAGTCGCTTCTGATTTCCATATTGGTGCTGGAAGAAAAAAAGTCAGAAATGTCATTCTGACAGGTATTAATGCTTCCGGGAAATCGACTTTTCTCAGAACATTGGGTATTAATGTGGCCTTTTTGGCTCAAAACCTTGGTATTGCTTCTGCTGAAACATTTACCCTGAGACCCTACACATCTATCAATACTCTTATGGAAAAAAATGATGAGCTTGGAAGGTCTTCTTTTGAAACAGAAGTCAATCAGGTTAGCCATTTACTTAAAATTGTTCGAGGCAGAACCAACAAGAGCAGAGATCTTGTTCTTGCTGATGAACTGCTAAGAACCACAAATCCACAAGAGGCTGCTATAGGCTCGTATATTATCGCCGAAGAGCTGGGTCAGTTGCCCCATCTTACGCTACTGTTATCCACCCATTTTGGTCTGTTGAAAAAACTTGCAAAAAAGCAGCCTGAAATGTTCGACAATAAATATATGCAGACCATTGATACCGTTGATGGCATCCCAAGGCCGACATTTAAACTGGTCAACGGTGTCAGCCATTCAGTTAACACCTTGCCTTTACTCAGGGAAATGATAGAGGCTGAACATCCAGATCTTCTTGAATATATGGTTGAGGATTAACCCGGAAATCTCATAAAGTGGCAAGCTTCTCGCTAGCTATTTTTCCGTCATGACAGCAGACTTTTCAAACTCACGACTGAGAGGCTGTCGAAAAAGGGCTGCGCTCGCTACCTTTTACGACAACCTCATTCACTGGCGGGGATTCCCTTTCAATCAGAACTTGTAAGAAACACCGGCCATATAAACCAGTGGGTCCAGTTCTGCGTCCAGCTTATAGCGGTTTCCGGCATTGTCCTTAAACTTCGCTGTGGTATTGATATCCAT
>NZ_JAHHPQ010000774.1:0-1159 GCF_024606245.1 Endozoicomonas sp. SESOKO2 | reverse complement strand
TTACGATAATTAATACGACTTCTTCATGGTGGGAGCGATTAAAGACACATCTGCTCCAATTCCCAGACCTTGAGAACCTTGGCTTAAACCTGCACGGCATGGGGATTATAGAAGGTTGGGAAGAGTGGGATTGGTAAATTTCGTGCAATAAAAAACCCCTTAGCGACTTCCCCGCTGGCGGTTCTGTCGAAAGGGGCCGTGTTAACGGGAGTAATAGCTAACCCAACGGATGAGCCAAGACAATCCCGAGTAGCCTTACAAAAAATTCATGACTGCCTACCACTCTGTCTGTCAATGCATGGATAGGATTAGAGGTATATACGTAGCTTAAGACTCCCTTCAGAAACAAGCTAATTCGATCAACAAGAAGCGCTGGAAAAGGGCGCACTGAAAGAGACTTTCAAGTGGAACTCAACAGCTGCTCAATCACCGCCGGATCGGCCAGTGTACTCAAATCACCCAGATCATCTTTCTCGCCCTGAGCCAGTTTGCGCAAGATACGTCGCATGATTTTGCCAGAGCGGGTTTTGGGCAGAGCAGGACATGGGTGAAGTATCTCCGGTCGGGCGAACGAACCGATTTCACTGGCCACCAGATTGGAAAGTTCCAGCTTCAGATCGTCGGTGATTTCAACGCCGTCCATAGGAGTCATGAAAGCGTAGAGACTTTCGCCCTTTACCGGGTGAGGCACTCCCACTACCGCTGCTTCTGCAATCGCTTCATGCAATACCAGGGCACTTTCTATTTCTGCAGTGCCCAAACGATGGCCCGCCACATTAATCACATCATCCATTCTGCCTGTGATCTGGTAATAGCCATTCTCATCCCTGCGGGCTCCGTCTCCTGTGAAGTAATAACCCGGGTATCGACTGAAGTAAGTATCAAGGGTTCGCTGATGATTACCGTATATGGTTCTGATCTGGCCCGGCCAGGAACCGGTGATCACCAGACTCCCCTGACCGGGTCCCACAATCTCGTTACCCTCATTATCGAGAATAGCGGGACGGATGCCGAGGAAAGGCCGGGTTGCATAGCCGGGTTTTAAAGCAGTGGCTCCCGGCAATGGTGTAATCATCATGGCGCCCGTTTCTGTTTGCCACCAGGAATCGATAATGGGGCAACGTTCTTCACCCGCGCTATGGTGGTACCATTGCCAGGC
>NZ_JAHHPQ010000773.1:0-17252 GCF_024606245.1 Endozoicomonas sp. SESOKO2 | reverse complement strand
CCCAGCTCAGTCAGTTTATCGGCAGAGATTAGCTTTTTCAGAGTGTTTCGCATAGTTTTGCGGCGTTGCTGGAAAGCTTCCCGAACCACCCTTTCCAGCAGTTTTACGTCATCTGCCGGGTAAGGTAAATCTCTATGAGGCTCAAGCCGAACAATAGCTGAGTCAACTTTGGGGGCAGGTTTGAAACAGCCAGGGCCCACAACAAACAGGTTGTTCACCTTGCAGTAGTATTGAGCCATGATGCCCAGTCGCCCATAGTGCTTTTCACCGGGCTGGGCTGCAAGTCTTTCCACAACCTCTTTCTGTAACATGAAATACATGTCGCTGATCTGTCCCTGAAACTCTAGCAGGTGGAAAATCAGGGGAGTGGATATATTGTAGGGCAGGTTGCCTACCAGCCTCAGTGTTTCGCCTTCTCTAATAAGAGAGGAGAAATTGAACTTGAGTGCGTCTCCTTCGTGAATTCTGAACTCAGGATTCAGGCCAAATCTGAGCTTCAGGGTCGGGATAAGATCCCTGTCGAGTTCAATTACATCCAGCTGCCCGGCAGCGTCCAGCAGAAACTCGGTCAGTGCACCCTGACCCGGGCCAATTTCCACAATTCGGTCGCCTGCCCTTGGGTGTATGGAACGGATAATCCGTTGAATGACACCGTGATCGTGCAGAAAGTTCTGACCAAATCGTTTACGGGACTTGTGGTAGGGAATTTCAGCCATGCTTTTGACAAACTTAACGAGCAATAGAGGGGGCGCTATGATAGCGGCAGACAACCCTTTTGGCTACCGAACCATATCGAGAGCATAACGAACAGCAGCAAACAGGCTTCCCGAATCGGCTTTTCCTGTGCTTGCCAGATCCAATGCTGTGCCATGATCAACAGAAGTGCGAATGATTGGAAGTCCCAGGGTAATGTTGACGGCATTGCCAAAACCTTTGTACTTCAGAACTGGCAGACCCTGATCATGATACATCGCCAGAATGGCGTCAGCAGTCTCAAGATATTTGGGGTTAAAGAGCGTGTCTGCAGGCAGAGGGCCTACCAGATTTATACCTTCACTGTTTAACTTCTCGAGTACTGGAATAATGGTTTCTATCTCTTCCATGCCAAGGTGACCCCCTTCTCCAGCATGGGGGTTAAGACCGCAGACCAGAATTCTGGGATTCTCGATCGCAAATTTTGTCACCATATCCCTGTGGAGAATTTTGATGACTCCTTCCAGAGAGGATCGCGTGATAGCAGATGAAACGTCCTTAAGTGGCAGGTGGGTGGTGGCCAGTGCGACCCTCAGGCCTTCTGTTGCCAGCATCATAACGACTTGTTGAGTGTTGGTTTTTTCGGCCAGAAATTCTGTATGACCACTGAAAGAAACGCCTGCATTATTGATCACTTCCTTGCTGATAGGAGCGGTGACCATGGCATCAAACAGGCCGCTCTGGCAGCCTTCGATGGCATAGCTCAACATTTCCAGAACGTAGGGGCTGTTGGCTTCATCCAGCTGACCGGCTGAGCAGGGTTTGGGTAAGGAGACTGGGGCAACGAGAAGTATTCCTTCTCTGACGGGTTCTTTTTCATCAGGGTTGAATAATTCAAAGGTAACATCCATGCCCAGACTGTCTGCACGTTCCGCCAAAAGCTCTGGGTCTGCAGCAACTACTATTTGTACTGGCGAAGTATAATAAGCCAGCTGAAGGCAGAGGTCGGGTCCGATACCTGCGGGCTCGCCTGAGGTAATGATCAGTCTGGGCAGTGTGTTGCTTGTCATAAGTCAGCCATGAACCAGGGAAAATACAATCCACGAGAGTCTATATAAAAGCAACGCCCCGGAAAACCGGGGCGTCAATTTTATCTGGGTTTCGACTCAGAGACGAATTTCAATGTAGCTCTGATCTCTGATTTCACGTAACCACACCTGAAGCTCTTCTTCAAACTTACGGTTGCCCAGTATTTCACGGACCTTGTTTCTGCGGACCCGGTCGCTGATATCTGAGTGACGTGTGCCCAGTACCTCCAGAACGTGCCAGCCGTAAGTGCTCTTGAAAGGTTCGCTGACTATTTTTTCGGGCGTCTCTTTCATGGCTTTCTGGAATTCCGGAACCAGAGATTTCGGAGAAACCCAGTTCAGATCCCCGCCATTCAGAGCTGAGCCAGTGTCGTCAGAGTAGGCCTTGGCCAGTTCAGCAAAATCCTCACCGTTTTCAATTCGGTCGAAGAGGTTTTTGGCCAGCATCTGTGCCTCAAGGTCGCTGCGAATCTCGTTGGGCTTGATCAGAATATGGCGAACGTGTATCTGATGCTCCATATGCTTCTCGTTACCGCGAGTGTCGATTAGCTTGAAGATGTGAAAACCACCAGGACTGCGGATCGGTGCAGATACTTCTCCGTCTCTCATCTTCAACGCCTGTTCAGCAAACAGGGTTGGCAGTTGATCAGCGGAGCGCCAGCCAAGGTCGCCACCGTTCAGAGCACTCTGGCCGCTGGAGTAGGTGAGCGCCATTTCGGCAAAGTTGGCACCTCTATCAAGCTGAATAGCAATATTGTTGGCCTTCTTTTCGGCTTCCCGCACCTGATCAGGTGATGGGTTATCCGGTGTGGCAATCATAATATGACCCAGACGATATTCAGTCTGCATGCTGGCCTGACCTTCCGGCGACTTGAGGAAATTATTCACTTCCTGCTCGCTGATCTGAATGCGTTCAGCAATCTGGCGCTGACGCACGCGGTTAATAACCATCTCGCGTCGGATTTCTTCCCGGGCATCGGCGTATGACAGGCCGTCTGATTCAAGATTTTTTCGGAACGCCTCAACGGTCATACCATTGCGCTTGGCGATTTTGCTGATAGCGTCATTTAACGTCCAGTCATCAACGCGGATTCCACCACGCTGACCCATCTGCAGTTGCAGGTTTTCAAGAATCAGCTGGTCAAGTACCTGCTTCTTGAGGATGTTGTCTGGTGGCATGGGGATACTTCGGCTGTTCAGCTGTCGCTGCACAGCTTCAATACGGTTGTTCAATTCGCTTTCCATTACCACGTCTTTGTCGACGATGGCAACAATGCGATCCAGTGGTACGGGCTTGGCGTTGGCCGTACCACCGACTGCTGCAAGGGCGCAGCAGGCGGCAAAGAATAGATTCTTCAATCCCGTCATCATTACTTCTCGTGAATCTCGTAACCTTGGATACCTTGCAAGTATTCCGTTCCGGAGCTACCGGTTATATTACCCAGTCCACGAAGGATGAACTGGAAGAAAACACCGCTCTTCGGATCAGGGTGGTCGATATTATCGTCTGTTTCGATCCATGAACGCCAGAAAAACCGAACCTGATAACAGCAACTGTTGTATTCGACACCCGCAAGGCTCTCAAGGTTCCTTTTGTTGGTTAAATCATATTGCCAGCGTCCCAAGCCTACCCAGTGGGTGGTCGAAGGAATCGGCCAGGCAAAAGACAGATCGGTTTGTTTCAGGTTGTTATCAGCAGTTTCAAAGATTGGATTACCATTCTGGTCGGTGCCAATCTGAATATTTTGTCCATCTTTGTCTTGAACATACCGATCAACCTGATCCCTGAAACGGAAACCGAGGTTCAGAGTCTTACGCTGTTCAGGCTGCCAGCGATAGTAAAGACCATAGTTGTCCAGACGATTCTCGTTGGTATTCCAGGAGAAATCCTGCCTCAGGCTCATTGTGCGATTGAAATTGTAGATGAATTCCGATGCCAGGGGCGACGTTGGTTCGGTCAGTTCGTTCCTGAGCCTTGCATCGATAGCGTCAAGGTTTTCGTCTACATCCTCAGGTGGTTTGCCTGCCTGCCCGAGGTTGCTGGCGATGTATACCTCGCGATCTTTGAAGTAGACAATTTGACCGATACCAAAGCGCATTCTTTCAAAGCCGTCGTCTTCAATGAGACGGGTCGTTACACCCAGAGAGAGCTGGTTGGCATCGCCAATACGATCATAGCCACTGAAGCGGTTATCCAGCCACAGAGAACCGTAGGTGAAGCCCATGGCGCCTGTGTCAAAAATCGGGTTGTACTCCTGATTCTCGACATAAGGCACATAAAGGTACTTGGCTCTGGGTTCCAGAGTGTGTGTAAAGTCGGTGCCGAACAAGTCGGTAAAGCGCTCAAAATAGAGGCCACCATCAAGACTAAAGGAGCCAGCACTGGTGTTTGGAGACTTTGTGAAGTCGCTATCGTTAAACGTTCGGTCAATGTAGGAGTTACGGAGATCTTCCATGACTTCCTGCTGGCTCAAATTATTCAGGCTGTAGTTTACACTCCGAACCTTCACTTCAGGTGTCAGGAAGCCCCACATTGTCTGCATTGGATAGCTGATACCCGCCTGTCCATAAGCCCGACCCCCTTCGGCTTTTTTGATACCAAAGCCCTCATCGTAAACGCTTTCTCTGGTATCAGGGTCATCGAAGTCCGGGTGCTGGATTTCTCTCACAAAGCGCCAGTCTTCGGCCCGACTGAACTGAGTGTAATCCGCCAGATAATTAACCTGCAATGTTTCGCCTGCCTGCCAGTTGCCGCTGAAGACCATCTGTGGAAGCTTGTTATATGGGTCATCAGACGTCTGACTCATATTTTTGAACTGGTGAGCATTCAGGCTGAAGGTCCAGTTGTTGTAGGCATTGCCACCCAGATATCGGGTACCTGCCATCTGGTTCAGTGGACTGGAGCTGGACAGCTTTAAATGGGTGCCAAAGTCCTCGATGTAGTTTTTGTCACTGGCATCGGCATAGTCGAGTTCTGCCGTCCAGCGCTCAGAAAAACGCTGCTTATATCGCACACTGGCCAGCCAGCGCTCCTGATCGTAATAAGGATTTTCTTTTTCCAGCTTGTCCTTGTTAGTCAGACCAGCAATACCAACTTCACCTTCACCGCCTTCATTCATGTAGCGGAATTCATTTTCCAGCAGCAGGCCTCGTTTGGAGATAATGCGAGGAGTAATGGTGGCGTCGTAATCAGGAGCAATATTCCAGTAATAGGGCAGGGTAAAGTCCAGGCCATTATCACTGTCAGAGGCTATTGTCGGGTAGAGAAAGCCGGATTGGCGGCGATCATCAATCGGGAAATACATGTAGGGCGTATAGAAAAACGGCAACCCTCCAACCCGGATAACAGCGTCACGTGCCGTACCATAACCAGTATTGCGATCCAGGGTGACATTCTTGCCTGTTAGCAGCCAGCTTTCATCACCGGGGCGGCAGGTGGTGTAGGAGGCATCTTCGAGAACCAGGGTAGAGTCCTCGTTCCGAATGATTTCTTTGGAACTCCCTCTGGCATGGGCCTCATGCATGGCGTAGCTGGCATTCTTGATGGTAGCCCGGCCAGTATCGAGCAGCATATCACCGTAATCACCGACCAACAGAGTACCGGGCTCACGATAAACCACGTTGCCTTCGAATTCGGCATGGTTGGTAGCGCGATTCATTCTCGCAGTATCGCTCTGGATTTGACGGTTGCCCTGTCTGATAGAAACGTTGCCGGTAAGAGTGCCTATGTCATTCTGGCCAAAAGAGGATTCATCGGACTCGGCAACGATAGGTGCTGTATCAGAGTTGCCCGTGAAGTTTTTACCGGGACGGGCAGGCTCTGAATAGTCACCTGTGCACCAGGGTGTTGCCTGATCCAGTGCTTTCTGTTCATTCTCGTTGAGCTGGGATTTGGGCACCCAGTCAAGCCTTTCCCGAAGGTTTGCGCGGCGATGGCCGGTAGCGACAGTCACCGTTTGACCGCTGGCTTTGTTTCGGGCGGATTGGGTGACTGGCGGGGCAATGGGGCGAGAAGCCCGATTCATCACACCTGGCTTTATTGGCTCGGCGGAACACTGCCAGCCGGCACCATCAGAGCTGGCTTTACAGTTCCACTGATCATCAGGCGACAGGGTGGATTCTCCATAAACCCGGGTGGCCGGTTGGCTGGCAAGCAGCACGGTAGCAATCGCCAGTGTTAATGTCGCTGGTTTGAAAGGTAGAGGGTATTTCTCCATGAGATCAATTATCCCGTGCCGTTCTTATTACCACGGTTTGACGCTTTTTTTCACAACTCCAAATTAAGTCGGGTCGGGAGAAAGCGTTAGACCATGGTCGATGGCTGTTTAAATCTGCTCTGGCATGCGCACAGAGAACCTTGTTACACATCCTGCTGTCGGAGGCAGCATTTTCTACTAATAAGGACATCTGTACAGCAGTGGTTCGGGCCTTATGTGTGGTTGTCATGATCGCCAGCTGTTCCGAAAACATGAAGGTTCAGATCACAAGCCTGCCTGAGACCGGCAGACCTCTGAAAATCGTAGAGCGAACATCTGCTTTTTGCCATGAGCGAGTGTCCGGCTGAGTGTTTCAGGAAGACGGTGATTTCGGTTCATGGTGTTGCAGTGGAGGATAATACCTGAATTCCCTCTGAATAGTGTGCTAAATGGCGCTTCTTTTGTTTTTTTACCTTCCGCCTGAAGACTCGGCATTCCATAGCTTGTTCACAATTTGTTACTGAGCCTGATTGTTCACGCAGTGAACAATCAGTGGGGTCCGTTATATTACCCTTACTAGTCTGTGTTACTCTGTCTTTCAGTGCAATACATTTCAACACTTTGATGTTAAACCTTCCGTCGTTCAGCCCGAATATTGCATAGATAGCCATGATTAAAAGGTATATGAGCAAGTGACTCTATGAGTCTGAAGGTGACCGCTCAATCAACACAGGATATGTAAAGCAAGTGACACCCTCTCCTAACGACCGCCTTCAGCAATTGAAACAATGGGCGTATAAGGCTTTAACACCGGGTCAGGCGTTACTCGACCGGGACGGCCAGATGAGTCCTGTGGGTGGTGATGCCGGCTTCAGGAATTATTATCGACTTCAGGTTCCTGAAGGTACATTGCTGGCAGTGGATGCCCCGCCAGAAACTGAAGATTCCCATGCTTTTGTCTCAATTGCTGGTTTGCTCAAGGCCCAGGGCGTTTGTGTGCCGGATGTGCACTCAGTCGATTATCAGTCAGGCTTTATGTTGGTGGATGACTTCGGCGATACTCTGTTGCTTCAGGCCCTGAACGACAATACTGTTGATGAGCTTTATGGCAAAGCTCTGGATGTTATTCTGCAAATCCAGAAGTGCGAGCCTGATGCTCTGCCTCCTTACAGTCGTGAGCTGTTGATGACAGAGCTGGACATCTACTCCCATTGGTTTTTGAAAGAACTGCTGAGGCTGGAGGTCGAAAGTCGCTCCAACAATCAGCTTGACCGGCTGTTTGAACTGCTTACCGAGGCAGCACTGCAACAACCTAAAGGGGTTGTTCATCGTGACTTTCATTCCAGAAACCTGATGGTGCTTTCCGAAGGAAAACTCGGGGTCATTGATTTTCAGGGAGCCCTCCACGGCCCAATATTGTATGACGCGGTTTCTTTGTTGAAAGATTGTTATATCAGCTGGCCGAGGCACAAGGTGGAGAGTTGGTTGAGGTTGTTTATCAAGTCTCACCCCCGGCTGAAGGAAGTGAGCTTTGAAACCTGCCTCAAATGGTTTGACTGGATAGGACTGCAGCGACATCTCAAGTGTCTCGGAATATTCTCCCGGCTTTGGCTCAGGGATAACAAGCCCCGGTACCTGCGGGAGATTCCAGCGACCTTTGCCTATGTTCTGGATGTCTGTGAACGTTACGAAGAGCTGGCTTATCATGCCAAATGGCTCAGGCAGTCTGTGGCACCGATTCTTGATGATTGCATTGCATCTACACGGAAAGAGACTGAACAATGAAAGCAATGATTCTGGCTGCCGGCCTGGGAACGAGGCTGAGACCACTGACTTTGGAAAAACCCAAGCCACTGGTAGAAGTGGGCGGTAAACCCCTGATAGTACATCATCTGGAAAACCTTTCAGAGGCTGGCTTCAAAGATATAGTGATCAATCATGCCTGGCTGGGAGAAAAACTGGTTGCAGCCTTGGGTAATGGCAGTCATTGGGGGCTGAATATTGAATATTCAGCGGAACCTGAGCCTCTGGAAACCGGTGGTGGTGTTTTCAAGGCGCTGCGTCTTTTGGGTGATGATCCTTTCTTTTTGGTCAATGGTGATGTCTATACCGACTATGCTTTCCAGTCTCTGCCAGATTCACCCAGAGGTCTGGCTCATCTGGTACTGGTGGATAATCCTGACTTCAAGGAAACCGGAGACTTTGCCCTGGATAGTCATGGGCGGGTTCAGGCGGACGGTCAAAACAAGCTGACTTTCAGTGGATTGAGTGTGTTGTCACCAGAACTCTTTGCACATTGTAAATCCGGGGCTTTCAAGCTGGCACCTCTGTTGATTGATGCGATGGCCTCGGGCAAAGTTACGGGCGAACATTATTGCGGACTCTGGACCGATGTCGGCACAGTGGAACGTTTGCAGAGTCTGGAAGAACATTTAAATCAGAGCAGGGCAACATGACAGCAATTCTGATCGGTGTATTCATCGGTTTTGTGTTTGGAGGGCATTTCGGAGCGCTATTTGGTGGCATACTGGGCGCCTGGATAAACCGGAATTACATTAATCCCAATCAACAGGGGGGCGGGCCCCGTGGGTCTTTCAATCGTCAGAGGGCTCAGAGTGCGTTCTTCCAGGCCACTTTTCTGGTGATGGGCAAGCTGGCCAAGGCTGACGGGCGAGTCAGTGAGGATGAGATTGAAATGGCATCAGCCATTATGAATCAGATGCGCCTGTCACCGGATCAACGTGAGGCCGCGATCAATCTCTTTAATCAGGGTAAACAGCCTTCGGCAGATATCAGTGCAGCTCTGGCTGAGTTTCGCAGGGTCGCTGGCTCGAGTACCTTGCTTCCCCTGTTTCTTGAAATTCAGCTGCAGGCAGCCTACGCCGATGGCAGCCTGACACAGGCTGAGAGAGCTGTATTCAAGCAGTTATGTGATCAACTGGGTATCAGCCAAATCAGTTTTGAGCTGCTTCATAAAAGGTTTCAGGCTCAGAGAGCTTATTATCATGCCGGAGGCCGGCAAGGGGGGGGCTGGGCGCGTCCGGATAGTGGGCAAACCCTTTCCAAGGCTTATGAAGTGCTGGGTGTTGAGTCTTCCGCAACGGACAGTGAAGTGAAAAGAGCCTATCGGAAGCTGATGAGTCAGCACCATCCTGACAAGCTTGTGGCCAAAGGTTTGCCGGAAGAAATGATGGAAGTCGCCAAGCAGAGAACTCAGGAAATTCAGGCGGCCTACGATCAGATTCGGGAGCACCGGAAGAATAAATAATCCTGGTGCATTTTGTTGGGAACTTTCCCGAGATGGATTAGACTAATATTGCTCTTAACCGCAGAAAATGGAATGCCTGTAGCATTGGAAGGGACGCCTTCCCTCTCACAGGAGATTCTTCCGTGTATACGGTCAGACAGCGCTTCATATACTGGCACATTCCAGCCACAACCCGAATCACATTGAAAAGAGAGCAAGGAGAAGTCTACTGCTTCTATCCAGTCAAACGGGTGAAAAAGTTACAGAGTGCTGTGAGGTATATTATTCGTCAGATTCATGAACCTGCTGCAAAAACGATACGGGATCGCAGGGTAGTTCTTTGCTAAGTTTGAACAAACTGGCAGGTGCAGCAATGCCGACCTGCCAGAAGGTTTTCATCATGAAATCAGGCTTTGCTCCCCTTAAGGCCAAACCATGTCAGGTAAGTAAATCCGATCAATGGAATAATAAAGGCCAAACTAATTTCTGTCATATCTGAAATCCACCCCATCATTGCGGTGAGCACAGCGCCACCAAGAATGGCCATAATCAGGCAGCTGCCGCCTAGCTGAGTGTCTTTGCCCAGGCCATTCACAGAAAGGCCATAAATGGTAGGGAACATCAACGACATGCAGCCAGAGATAACCACCAGAGCATAAATACCAGCATAGCCATCGCTCATCATTACAACGACAGTCATAACAGCCGCGACCGTGGCAAGCCCCCCCAGCAACTTCGCAGGTTCGATGTAGCGCATTAGAGAGGTACAAAGGAAGCGGCTGCTACTGAATAAGAGGATTGAATAAAGGTAATAGGTCGAAGCTTCTGCCTCGTTACCTCCAATATTATTCATGACATAACGGATCGTCCATGACCAGCAGCCAATTTGTGCTCCCATGTAAAGAAACTGACCAAGTACCCCGCGGACAAATACTTTCTTTCTAAAGAGGCGAGCAAAGGATTTTGAATAGCTGTATGCTTCAGAGGCATCCACCGCTTTTGGCATTCTACAAAGCACTATAGAGAGCCAGACTCCCAGAATGACGGCAGCCGTCATTATGTATGGCACCATAACAGCCATTAATTCCTGGGACTGGATAGCTTTCAGCTGCGTAGTCGCCATGGCACCGCGCTCCGCGTCTGAAGCCGGATTCAGCTGGCTCAGGATATAGAATTTCCCGATCAGGACTCCGGCAACTGAACCTAAAGGATTGAAGGACTGGGCAAGGTTCAATCTCTGGGTGGCGGTGTCCTGTGGTCCCATAGAAATAATGTATGGGTTGGCACTGGTTTCCAGGATGGATAGCCCGCCAGCCAATACAAACAGAGCTGCCAGAAAGTGGGAATACTGCATAGTCTGGCTGGCGGGATAAAACAGCAATGCACCGAACGCAAACAGACCCAGCCCAAGCAGTACACCGGATTTGTAAGAAAACTTTTTAATGTAGACAGCAGCAGGAAGAGCCAGGCAGAAGTAAGCACCGTAGAAAGCCATCTGAACAAGACTGGATTGAGCATCGTTTAAGATGAAGACCTTACGGAACTGGGCAATGAGTACATCGGTCATGTTATGTGCCAGTCCCCATAAGGCAAAACAACTGGTTATCATTACAAAAGGAACCAGTAACTTTTTTGGCACAAAGGGTGATTTTTTTCTGGTAGTCGATTTGCTATCGATAGACTGGGTTGTAGATAATTCACTCACTACATGTCTTCCCCTGGATGATATAAATCAAGCCTTAACCCAACAATAAGTAATCAATATCCACGGACACCCCGGGCCGCTTTTCGGGGAGCAGGCAGTGACACCTGTCAAAAGCTCGCACAATGCACCTGTGAAAAGCACCCGTAAAAAAGGTGGACAACTGACGTATTGCTATATCGGATTAAATTTACGAAATCCCTCATGCCATAGCTGTCCTGTCATGAACGCATTCCAATTGCCATAGAGGAGAGCATGAATGGCTGCCTGCAAACCGTTGCCTCAGTAGGTTTTCCGATGAGTTTCCGGGAGGGAGTATAGTTTGGTTGCTCAGTTATGCATGGCAGTTTTGCCTGAATTGTATTCAGGCTCAAAATACGTGACTCTGGGAACTGGCTCGTTTGAGCCCAACCCTGTGTTTTATGACAGGATTGGGTCGTGAGGTTGTGACAGGTATTCTCTGGATTGCATCTCTTGTAGACGACTGATGGTGCGCTGGAACTCAAAGTTCAGCTTGCCGGAGGTGTAAAGTTCTGATAGGGGAGATTCGGCGGTCAGGATGAGTTTAACGTTGCGGTCATAGAACTCGTCCACCAGATTGATAAAGCGCCTGGCCTGATCGTCTTTCTTTTCGCCCATTTGTGGTACATTTTCCAGAATGACTGTCTGGTAAAGACAGGCCAGTTCTATGTAGTCGTTCTGGCTTCTTGGACCATCACAGAGTGTCGCGAAACTGAACCAGCCTATGTCTTCGCAGGTGCGCTTGCTGTTGATCAATCTGCCCGCTATCTCAATGATCTCGGCTTCCCGGCAGTGGCTGATATCCGGTGCCAGGTCATTGAATGTTTTCTGCAGATGTCGATCGGCTTCCGTTCCTAATGGACTGTGGTAAGTGTCTGCTTTTTCCAGGAGGCGGAGGCGATAGTCCGTGCCGCCATCAACGTTGACCACCAGAGTATGCTCCTTTATCTGAGCAATGGCTGGCAGGAAACGGATTCTTTGCAAACCGTCTTTGTAGAGCTCATCGGGTACCACGTTGGAAGTGGCTACCAGTGTAATGCCTCTCTGAAAGAGTTGCTCAAAGAGACCACCTAAAAGCATGGCGTCGGTGATGTCAGAGACAAAAAACTCGTCAAAGCAGATTACCCGGGTTTCAGCAGCCAGTATTTCTGCCACTTTATCCAGAGGGTTCTTTTCTCCGGACAGATTTTTCAATTCACCATGAACCCATCGCATGAAGTGGTGGAAGTGCATGCGCTTTTTCTCGGGGAACGGCAGGCAGTCGTAAAAGGTGTCCATCAGATAGGTTTTACCCCGGCCAACGCCTCCCCAGAAATAGAGTCCACGAGCGGTGTGGGTTTCTTTGTCGGCAAAAGGGTTGATGCGTTTGAGCAGAGAGGTGCGGGGAGTGACAGCCGTCAGTTGATCAAAAAGACGCTGGAGATGCTGAACCGCTGCTTCCTGAGCCGGGTCATGGCTGAAGCTGTCTTTCTTTAAGTCCTGCTGGTAACGAGATTCCGGGGTCATGCTGGTCATTCAGTTGTTATTTCACTCTATCCATCGTTGACGGGGTTCGTATCAATAGTTGATGAAACAGTAAAGGCTCACCCCTATATCGGCTGGCATGCGATGTACTCTCTTTATTACAAAAGGCTGGAATAAAGGAGCACAATGTAACCTTCCTGCTTTAGCAGGACAAGGTATGTTTTGGCATCCGGATGTTACACAACCGCTCTATACTTTGCGCATAAAAGATTATAACTTTGACATCAATAAGGGACGTGAAATGTTCCACCCAATGAGGCGATGCTGTGGAAAATGTGAATGTACTTTGGTTTGTAGGCAGTTTGGCATTTTTAGCGGGAATAGTCGGTGGTGTACTTTTGTACCATTTACTGGCAGGCCCTCGTTCAGATCGAGGCAAAATGGAAGCTCAGCTGGTAGAGCTGGAGGCTGAATTTAAACAGTACCAAGATAGCGTGGCCGATCATTTTAATACAACGGCGCACCTGATCAACAAACTGACGGACAGTTATAAAGATGTCCACGAGCATATGGCTAACGGAGCCGAATCACTGTGTGACGATGACAATGTCAAGAACAAGCTCAGTGATTCTCTGATCAGCAGCACTGCCTTGCTGTCGGGGCAGATTCCAAAGCGCCGTAGCGAGCGTCCAAAGCCGTTGGAGCAACCGCTGGACTACGCACCTAAGACAACCGCTTCGGATGAGAAAGGCACCTTGTCTGAAGACTTCAGGATAACATCTGAAGCCCAAGAGGCGGTGAGTAGTCAGAAAGCTTCTTGACCCTTTGATCGCTCTGAAAATTTTTGAAAGCCCTGCAACAGAGGCTGTCTCAATAGCTGGGCAGTTTGGTCAGGACAGAGAGTCCAGATATTTTTCTGCGTCCAGAGCCGCCATGCAGCCGGTGCCGGCGGAAGTAATAGCCTGACGGTAAACATGATCCATAACGTCACCCGCAGCAAATACACCTTCTTTAGAAGTCAGTGTCGCATTGCCTTCCGGGCCGCCGTTGACCTTGATGTAGCCGTCTTTCATTTCCAGCTGACCTTCAAAGATACCGGTGTTCGGTGTGTGACCGATGGCAATAAAACAGCCTTCGGCGCTGATTTCACGAAGCTCGCCTGTGTTTACATTCCTGATGCGAACGCCAGTCACGCCCATGTCGTCACCCAGTACCTCATCCAGAGTAGAGTCGAGAGCCAGTTCCATGTTGCCGTTTTCTGCACGCTCCATCATCTTGTCCAGCAGAATTTTTTCTGCACGGAAACCCTGACGACGGTGAATCAGAGTGACTTTTTTAGCAATGTTAGAAAGATAGAGAGCTTCCTCAACAGCGGTGTTACCGCCACCCACAACCACTACGTCCTTGTTTTTGTAGAAGAATCCATCACAGGTAGCACAGGCGGATACGCCCTTGCCCTTGAAGGCTTCTTCGCTGTTCAGACCCAGGTAACGGGCGCTGGCACCGGTGCTGATAATCAGGGCGTCACAGGTGTAAGTATCGGTGCCTTTCAGGGTGTAAGGTTTCCTGCTCAGATCGACCTCTTCGATATGATCAAATATGATTTCGGTACCAAAGCGTTCTGCATGAACGCGCATGTCTTCCATCAGGCCGGGGCCTTGAAGACCTTCGGGGCCTCCTGGCCAGTTGTCCACGTCTGTAGTGGTGGTCAACTGCCCGCCCTGTTGCATACCAGTGATCATAACCGGCTTCAGGTTTGCCCGGGCAGCGTACACTGCAGCAGTGTATCCTGCAGGACCGGAACCCAAAATCAGTAGCGGGACGTGCTTGGCTTCACTCACATTTTACTCCTTGAACGGGAATGTCTGTCAGAGACAGAAAAAATCTCTGATAGTAAGGGATTCATAATTCGTTAAACTGGGTGAATAATAACGGCTTGCGCTGACGAGAACCAGAATCTCTTCAGCGATCGGTTTGTATTTACTATCAAGCTGACTATCTGTCGTCAGCTGGTGTGCAACATCAATAATAGGAATTTTGCTATGCCAACGCCTGTGCCGGGAAGTGGACTCGGCTATTTTTTCAAGGGTATATCCTATCTTCCAGATCCGGCTATCCGCTGGTATGTATTGATTCCACTGACCGTTAATATTCTGGTGTTCAGCTTTCTGATCTATCTCGGTCTTGAGCAAATGAGTGTGCTGATGGAGTCGTTGCTTAACTGGCTGCCCAGCTGGCTATCTTTCCTTGAATTTTTGCTCTGGCCACTTTTATTTCTGGCCATGTTGGGTGTCGTCTTCTTTACCTTTACCATCGTCGGGAATTTTATTGCATCACCCTTCAATGGCCTTCTTGCCGAGAAAGTTCAGAACCTTCATGGTAAGTCAGACCTGCCCGAATACGAGTTGAAAGACTGGCTGACCCTGTTGCCCAGAGCCATAGGTCGGGAGATCAGAAAGCTGATCTACTACCTGCCCAAGGCTGTGATTCTTTTGATTTTGTCCTTTATCCCTGTGGTGAATCTGATCACTCCTGTGCTCTGGTTTATGTTCAATAGCTGGATGATGTCGATCCAATACTGTGACTATGCTGCAGACAATAGAGGAGTGTCGTTTAATGACATGCTGGATCGTCTAAAACAGGATAGAAATTATGTCTGGGGCTTTGGTGCAACCGTCACGCTGGTTATGCTGATTCCCTTTATTAATTTACTGATCATGCCGGCTGCTGTCGTGGGTTCCACGATGCTTTGGGAGGATCGGATTGAGTAGTACACTTTCTGCCTGAGTTTTTGCAAACCACCCGAAGGGCGACGACCTGAACCTGTCAAATTCAGGCAGACGTTGCGTCAGCGATCTATCGGGCTGAAGAAGCAGGTGTTAGGCTTAGGCCAGTTTTCGACTTTGAGGCTTGGAGGTCTATTAATGAACTGTCTTTTCTGCAGTATAGTGGCAGGGGAAATTCCCGTCGATAAAATCTACGAGGACGACGAAATTCTAGCATTCAGGGATATCAATCCTCAGGGGCCTGTGCATGTTCAGGTGATTCCCAAGAAGCACATCGCAACACTTAACGACGCGACTTTCGAAGATCAGGCTGTATTGGGAAAGATGGCGCTGGTGGCCAGTCAGATTGCCAAAGATGAAGGCTTTGCTGAAGACGGTTACAGAACGGTGATGAACTGCAATAGTCATGGCTGTCAGTCGGTTTATCACATCCATCTTCACCTGATTGGTGGACGCCAGATGAGCTGGCCTCCAGGCTGATGAGCCTTGCCTGAAACTCTGGCCGTGGGAAAACGCTGCTTTTGAAGTCCGGATCTTCCCGCTAAAGCGTGAGTTCAGGCTTCAAGCTTCAAGCTTCAAGCTTCTATAATCTCATAGCTGTGGGTGATTTCGACACCACCCTTGCCGAGCATCATGGCGACAGAGCAATACTTGTCTGCAGACAGTTCTATCGCACGCTGCACATGGGACTCTTTTATTGCTGTGCCCTTCACCACAAAGTTCAGATGAATTTTGGTGAAGACAGCGGGTACAGCATCGGCACGTTCAGCTTGAATAACAACGTGGCAGTCAATGACCTTCTGGCGAGCTTTTTCCAAAATACCGATCACATCAACGGATGAGCAGCCGCCCAGCCCCATCAGAATAAGCTCCATCGGGCTGGGTGCGGATTTAACACTTCTATCTGCGTCCATGACAACAGAGTTATTACTGTCACTCAGTCCCAGAAAGCGTTCCTGATCGACCCATTTGACTTGTGCTTTCATTACAGCGTGTTTCCTTTCTTTAAGACGGCTATCAGCATTAAACCCACAAGCTTCGCAAATCAGGAGCCTGTCATGGGAGTTGTGAGCAGCCAGACAAATATCCCCATCGTCTTTTATCAAAATCCAACGGGTATCAAGCGACTATCTTACCTCAGTAGAGAGAGGTCAGGCTAACCGGGATTATTTTATGATGGTCATTTTCTGTGAGTACTACCCATTAGGGCTTGGGCTCATCGGAGTAGTGATGCTGAGCGATCGGTGGCGATGTAATAACAGTGAGGAATGTTAATGAGCTTTTTTGGAACAAAAAAGTAAAAAACCTGTTTTTTCAGGCTGTGTATTAAGTAAACCCGAATAAGCATGGCTATATTGCTGTTTTAGTGTCTTATTTCTCCTGGAGTTGAGATCATGTTCAGTAAACTCAGTGGGTTATCGGGTGTAGTGGTCGTGACAGTCTTGCTATCTGCTTGTACCTCCTCCAATGAAAGCTTTACGGTCAAGGTGAATCAGGTTTCTCCTTCCGGGGTGGGCGCTGACCTGGGAACTGTCACTGTTACGCCAGCTCCAGATGGGGGGGTGGAATTTACGCCCAATCTTCATGACCTGCCACCAGGAGAACATGCTTTTCGTGTCCATGAAAACCCCAGCTGCGAAGCCGGCTCGAAAAATGACATGATGATGGCGGCACATGCAGCCGGGGCAGCTCTTGATAGTTTGCCCGGACTTACTGTAGACGACAAAGGTTTTGCCACAAGTTCTGTGGTAGCCAGGAATTTGAAGCTGACTGATCTGGAAGGGCGCTCGCTGGTTATCGATTCTGACGTCGATACCAGTAGCGACAACCCTCCGTTAAAGGGGGGTGGTACAAGAGTTGCCTGCGGGATTATCAAGTAGCGAATAAGGTTGGCTGCTGAGCATGGAGGAGGCACTTCTATCCGTGGTAAAGAAGTGCCTTCTTTCGGGATTTCGCCTTAACTGAAGGTCTGATGTTCCGCGAAAAGAGTACATTGGTCATGGCTAGCAGCCTGTCGGACTTAAGGCTGTCCTACTGCGGTTGCAATAAATTGGT
>NZ_JAHHPQ010000772.1:0-15166 GCF_024606245.1 Endozoicomonas sp. SESOKO2 | reverse complement strand
GCCTCACCTGCATCTGGAACTCCCCACTTATGCCAAAGAAAACCAATGGTTTGCCTCTACGGAGCATTACTTCCAATCTGGTTTTGAGGAGGATTATCAGTTGTTTCCGGAGCAACCGGTAAAACAAGCCAAACCCAGAAAGGCAGAGGCTAAATCAAAGAAAGGACCAGGAACCACTCATTAGGCCTTTTTGTGACTTTCGTCTTAACAGGTGAGAGTCTCCTGAAAGAGGATGCTATACCTTTAGGAACAGAAATCTGAAATACAGCAAGGATGCCGTCGATGTCGAAACAGCCCCTTCAAGCTCCTGACACTCAGGAGCTGGCCACTATCACTGAATACCTGCTCACTGGCGGAACGTTGGCAGAAGCCAACCAGATGAGCGAGAAAGGCCTCGAATCCATTTATTCCCATGGCTACAACCAGTACCAGAATGGTCACTTTGAAGAGGCCGCGAGAATCTTTCAATATCTCTGCTTTTATGATCACTGGAATGCCCGCAACTTTCTTTGCCTGGGTTCCTGTCAGATGATGCTGAAAACCTACGGTCAGGCCATCAAAACCCTGGAATACGCAGCCCGAATGGACATCAGCAATCCACTGGCCAAAGTGTATATGGGTGATTGCTACCTGGCGCTGAAGGAAAGAGGCATTGCTGAAGTGGTGTATAAAAGTGCTTTGAAAGATGCCAGAAAACATCAGTTTACTCATCTGGAGCTAGAAAGAGTCGAGAACTTGCTCCAGACCTTTGAGGACGAAAAGGGAGGGCAGTCCTGATGGTCGATTCAGTTAATCGCAATGGTGCAGTGGTAGTCCCAACGCAGGCAGAAGCGCTTAAGGAAGTTGAGAAGACGAACCAGGTCTCCAGAGGCTTTGACAGCAGTAACTCGATATCCGTCAGAAACGGGGAAGTTCAGGTTGATTGGCCTATTGGTGCTTCAGAGGCTCCCAGCATTCCAGAACCCGATTCAGCAATAACGGGTGAAGTGGGTGACCTCAAAAAGCAGGTAACCCAGCAGACCGCAGCCAAGCTGCGAGGCGAACTTGGAGGGATGTTTGGTCAGAGCCCCGAGTCAGTTACCATCAGCGGCCCAAAGTCAGAGACTCTGGATGTCGGTAAGAGTGTTCAGAATATCGATAGCAAACTGTCAACGATGCAGGAAGCTCCTCCTAATGTCCTGAAAGACATCGGTAATGCCTTAGACCAAATAAAATCAGAGAGTACCAAGGGTACACTGACCTCAGACAAGCTTGAGGAAATACTGGCCCAGATCAATGCCAGCCTGGAAGACAACTCGGTTAAATACGCTGAACAAAAGATTGAGATGGCTTCCCTGGATGCTCAACAGCGACATGATAGTAATATCGAGAAAATTCGGGAACATATTGAGGAGGTCAACGCCAGCGCCGAGGCCGAAGCTAAAGCCAAACCTGAAAATATTTTCCTGAAAGCCCTGTCTTTCCTGTTCCCTCCGGTCATGCTCTGGGAAACCGCGCTGATGATTGACCGGGAGATCAACCCCGGCAAAGACAACTCCCACCTGAGTATCTTTTCCAAAAGTGAAATTAACTCGATGCGACAGGGGATTGGGGAAGCCGATGCCAGCTTTATCAAACATGCAAGCCCCTATTTACCGGCTTTCATGGTAGAGGTTGGCAGCTCTGAACAAACCGATAATCAGCCATCAAATGCTGAGGATTCCAAAAAACCTAAAGAAAGCACTGATCAAGCAGGTGCATCAAAAACAGCCGTCAGTGATGCCACCGAAGGCCTTCAGATTGCCAGCGAAGGTCTGGATCACTTTGAGAGAAGAAAAGCGATGCTCCAGGCTCTTCAGAAACAGGCCGAATCAGAAGAAGCCAAGAAGAAACTTGAGGCAGCCATCAGCGCACTGGAGGGCGGAGACCCGTCTCTGGCAAAAGAAATCCTGGGGGCTCAAGGGCTGGATAGCAGTCTCGGTGACAGTAACAGTCCACCAACCGCTGATAAAAAGCCCAAAGAGGCAAAAGATCTCAAAAGTTTTGTCAGCGATATCTCCGGTGTTCCTGACAAAGCACTCTCTTCCATGAAGGACGCAGCCGGTGAACTAAACCTGATCCAGCGCTTTACGTCCGTGTAAGTAACTGACCACCCTGCCCTTGTCATGAATCAATGGTATTCATAGCGGGGCAGGAAAGGTTTCTAACCACATCCCTTCGGTTTCATCTCATCCCCCGGCTGCAATTCGTGCTATCTAAACGACGCATTTTTTGAAAAAATAGCGCCCCTTCAGACAGAACAGATAACACCAGAACGTCTATGAGTCACGCCTCCCTGCAACAACCTGTGCCCGCCAAGGAACTGTTTTCCTACCCAAAGTATTGGGCAGAATGCTATGGCACAGCGCCTTACCTGCCTATGACACGTGCAGAGATGGATGAGTTAGGCTGGGACTCCTGCGACATCATCATTGTCACAGGGGATGCCTACGTTGATCACCCAAGCTTCGGTATGGCCGTCATTGGTCGCTTTCTGGAATCACAGGGCTTCAGGGTGGGCATTATTGCCCAGCCAGACTGGAGCAACACCAGAGACTTCATACGACTGGGCAAGCCTAACCTGTTCTACGGTGTCACTGGCGGCAACATGGACTCCATGATCAACCGCTACACCGCTGATCTGAAAGTGCGCAATGACGATGCTTATACACCGGATGCCGAGCCGGGCAAACGGCCTGATCGTTCGGTGATTGTTTACAGTCAGCGTTGTAAAGAAGCCTACAACGATGTGCCCGTCGTTATTGGCGGCATTGAGGCCAGCCTGCGCAGGATTGCCCAGTATGATTACTGGAGCAATGAAGTGCGCCGTTCTGTGCTGATGGATTCCACAGCAGATATCCTTCTCTATGGCAACGCTGAGCGAGCTATGGCCGATGTCGCAGACAAACTGGCTGCGGGCATTAACATCAAAGAGATGGACGATATACGCGGAACAGTTGTCGTTAAAAATGCCACACCCGAAGGCTGGACCGAAATCGACTCAACACGTATCGACTGGCCAAGAGATTTGGGATCTTTCGAAGAAGCTTACGGCACTAGTCCTTATGACTATGTGCAGGAAGAAGCCTGCGAGTCCAAAAAAGAGCAGGCGCCGGAAGTTCAGCCTATCCGCATTGTGCCACTTCCGCTGCACCGCAAGACTGACTTTGATGCCAGCAAAAGTTGTATTCGTCTACCGTCGTTTGAAAAAGTGCGTAAAGATCCAGCGCTGTACGCCCATGCCTCCCGTGTATTGCATCAGGAGTCCAACCCCCATAATGCCCGGGTGCTGGTGCAGAAACATGGCAACCGGGAAATCTGGGTAAACCCGCCTCCCATTCCTCTGGAAACGCCGGAGATTGACGGTGTATTCGCTCTGCCCTATCAGCGCAGGCCACACCCTGCCTACGGTGATGCCAACATTCCGGCCTATGACATGATCAAAACATCCGTGAATATCATGCGGGGCTGCTTTGGTGGTTGTACATTTTGTTCCATCACAGAACACGAAGGTCGGGTTATCCAGAGTCGTTCCCAGGCATCCGTTCTGCAGGAACTGGAAGATATCAGGGATAAGGTGCCAGGCTTTACCGGTCAGATTTCTGACCTGGGTGGCCCTACCGCCAACATGTATCACCTGAATTGCAAGAGTGCCGAAATTCAGGCCAGCTGCCGCCGTCTTTCCTGTGTGTTCCCCGGCATTTGCAAAAATCTGGAGACATCACACAAGCAAACGACAGAGCTTTACCGAAAAGCCCGTGCCATTGGGGGCATCAAGAAAATCGCCATTGCTTCGGGTCTTCGTTATGACCTGGCCGTAGAAGATCCGGAGTACGTCCGTGAACTGGTCACACACCACGTCGGTGGGTATCTGAAGATTGCACCGGAGCATACCGAGAAAGGCACTCTGGATCTGATGATGAAACCTGGTATGGGCACCTACGACGCTTTCAAGAAAATGTTCGACAAGTTCTCCAAAGAAGCTGGAAAAAAACAGTACCTCATTCCTTACTTCATTGCCGCTCACCCCGGTTGTGAGGACGAGGATATGATGAACCTGTCACTCTGGCTGAAGCGTCACAAATTCCGTGTCGATCAGGTACAAACCTTCTATCCGTCACCCATGTCGCTGGCAACGGCAATGTACTATTCAGGTCGTAACCCGCTCAAGAAACTCAATTACAAAGGTGACAGACTTTATATTCCCAAAGAGCTGGAACAACGTCGTCTACAAAAAGCTTTCCTGCGTTATCACGATTCCAGAAACTGGGATGTTCTCCGTCATGCCCTGAGAAAGATGAACCGCTCTGAGCTGATTGGCGACGGCCCCAATCAGCTGGTGCCTGCGGAGGAGAAGAGTAAAGACAACCGCCGACCACAAAACAAAAAGCCTGCTGAAAAATTCCAAAAAGCTCGTGGTGGTCAGTGGGATAACCGTGCTCCCCGCAAAAAGCCGGTAGCCCGTAAAAAGTCTTCAGTTAATAAAAGGCCTTCGGCGAATAAAAAACGCCGATAACCCCTGAAAAAAAGCCCCGTAACCTGCGGGGCTTTTTTATTGGCCCACAATTTCTTACACTGCCTGCCAACAGTATAAGGATGATGTGATGAATAGACAGATTGATCAGGAAACTCAGGACAAACTGGACGCAGCTACTTTTCGCCGTCTGCTAAAGCACCTTGATGATCATAAAGAGGTGCAGAATATTGACCTGATGATTCTGGCGAACTTCTGTAGGAACTGTCTGGGCAAATGGTATAAAACAGCTGCTGACGACCTGGGTGTTGAAGTGTCCGACAACGAAGCCAGAGAACGTATCTATGGTATGCCTTATTCCCAGTGGAAAGAAAAGCATCAGCAGCCTGCGTCGGAAGAACAGCTGGCTGCTTTTGAAGCCAGACGAAAGAAGTAGTGCTCTGCACACTGACTTGAACGCTCAATGGACGGCCATAGTGATGCCAACACAGCCATGAGCTTTTCCGAACAGCCTTGAGCTTTCGGAGCAGTCCTTAATAAGAGAGCTGAGTATGAATCGTTTCCCACTACAGATTCACATTCCTAAAGCCAGCCGACTGATTTATGGCTGTATGGGCCTGGGAGGTGAGTGGAACAGTAGCCCTATTTCCGATCAGGACTATACTCTGGCCCATGGTGCCGTCAATGCGGCACTGGAGTGTGGCATTAACTTCTTTGACCATGCTGATATCTACACCATGGGCAAAGCAGAGCAAGCATTCAGCAGTGTGCTAAAAGCGGAACCAAAACTTCGTCAGGATCTGATCATCCAGTCCAAATGTGGCATTCGCTTTGCCGATGACGACAATCCCGGTCGATACGACCTTTCTCCCCAATGGATCGAGTTCAGTGTCAACGGCATTCTCGAAAGGCTGGGTACAGAGTATCTGGATATTCTGTTACTTCATCGCCCTGATCCACTGATGGAGCCCGGTTTAATTGCTGAGGCGTTTACTCGTCTATACGACAGCGGAAAAGTAAGGCACTTTGGTGTTTCCAATATGAACCAGCATCAGATTGCCTATCTATACTCCTGTATCGAACAGCCTTTGATCGCTAACCAGTTGCCTCTGAGTCTTGGTCGTTGTGACTTCGTCGAAGACGGAGTACTGGTCGCCATGACCGAGAGCGCCGATACAGGATTTACACCAGGAATAGTTGACTACTGCCGTAACCATAGCGTTCAGCTTCAGGCTTGGGGCTGTCTGGATCGGGGACTGTTCACCGGTAAAGATATCAGCAACGAACCAGCGTCCGTTCGGACCACTGCAAAACGAGTCGCGGAGATGGCTGAGGAGTATCAGACTTCCAGAGAAGCCATCGTTTTAGCCTGGCTCATGAGGCACCCGGCCAGCATTCAACCTGTTGTTGGCACAACTCATGAAGACCGTATTCGCAGGTGTTCACAGGCGATGGAAGTTAATCTGAGCCGGGAAGACTGGTACAAGCTTTACATCGCCTCCAGAGGGCAGCCTCTGCCTTGATTTGAAGTGGAGCTGTGTTGTGAGCCAGTCGTTCTCGACATCATCGAACAAAAATTAAAAAAACGGGGATGAAGTGATGATGAACCGAAAAGCAACCAGGTATCTGGCTGCCACACTGACAACGGCCATCCTGCTGACAGGCTGCTCAGGTCCCTGGAATAATCCTCATCAGGAAAGTTCTGTTAATCAGAACCAGACTGTCTACTACACTAATTTTCAGCTTCCCCCCCAGCACTTTGATCCGGCTATCTCATACAGTACTGATGAAAGTATGCTGATCGACCAGATATACGAACCTCCCCTTGGTTATCACTTTCTAAAAAGACCTTATGAGCTGGAGCCTCTGGCCGCTGAATCCATGCCGGATGTTCGTTATTTGAACACAAACCGCGAGGAGATCCCCTCAGATAGTCCTGACGTTACCTTCAGCAAATACACCATCACCCTCAAAGAAGGCATTGATTATCAGCCTCACCCGGCGTTCGTCAAAAACAGTGAAGGTGGTTACGTTTACCTCTTTACCGATGAAAGTGAAACCGCAAACTACAGAACTCTTTCCGACTTTGGTCAGACAGCAACTCGGGGGCTGGATGCAGATGACTTTCTCTATCAGATCAAAAGGATTGCCGACCCTCACAATAAAGCACCCTTAATTGGCTTCCTTGCCCAGTATATAGACGGCATGAGTGAACTGACTGCCGAATTAAAAACTGTTGAAAGAGACGGGTGGCTGGATCTTCGTGAATTCAAAATGAGGGGACTGGAAAGAATTGATGAACGGACTTTCTCTATTACTATCAAAGGCATCTACCCCCAGTTTTCCTACTGGCTGGCCATGCACTTTTTTGCCCCCATCCCCTGGGAAGCGGATCGCTTCTATAACAACCCCGGCTTCAAAGACAACAACCTGACTCTGGATTGGTATCCAGTCGGCACAGGTGCCTATATGATGACAAGGAATGACCCTAACAGGGAAATCATTCTGGAACGAAATCCTAACTTCAGGGATGATTTTTATCCCACCGAAGGAGCCCCCGGTGATAAAGAGGCAGGATTGCTTGCTGATGCTGGAGCAAAGGTACCTTTCATAGATAAAGCCATTTACAGTCTGGACAAAGAAGTTTTGCCTATGTGGACCAAATTCCTGCAGGGTTATTACGACCGCTCAGGAGAAAACCACGGCAACGTCACCCAAAACTTTGACCAGGCCTTGACCATCGGGCCAGAGGGAGTGGAGCTTACCGCAGAGATGCAAGGTAGAGAAATCACTCTGTCCCAGGATGTTAAGCCTGCAGTCTACTATATGGGCTTCAATATGCTGGACGATGTCGTGGGTGGTTACTCCACGGAAAAGCAAAAGCTGCGTCAGGCTATCTCCATTGCCTGGAATTCTGAAGAATATATAGAAATATTCCGAAACGGCTCCGCCGTTCCTTTCATGGGGCCCATTCCTCCCGGTATTGAGGGCTCTCTGAAAGGAGAAGCAGGCATCAACACCTACACTCACGACTGGAAAAATGGCAAGGCCGTTCGCAAAAGCATTGAATACGCCAAACAGCTTTTGACTGAAGCTGGCTATCCAAATGGTCGAGATGCCAAAACAGGTAAACCTTTGAAGCTCTATCTGGATGTTCAGGCGCAAGCCACCAGCAAAAGCCTTGAAGACTGGCAAAAACGCCAACTCAAAAAGCTCGGCATTGAGTTAGAGCTCAGAGCGACAGACTGGAATCGCTATAAAGAGAAAATGAGCACAGGTAACCACCAAATGTTCTCCTATGGCTGGTTGGCCGATTACCCTGATCCCGAGAATTTTCTGTTCTTGCTTTATGGCCCTCAAAGCCCTGTCGCCTGTCAATGCGACGGCAACAACAATGCCAACTATGACAATCCTGACTATAACAAGCTTTACAAGCAGATGAAGACTATGCAACCCGGTCTGGAGCGTAATCAGTTAATCGCCGAAATGTTGGATCAGGTTCGTGCCGATGTTCCCTGGTTTACCGGCGAATACCCGAAGGAGTATTACTTGAATAACCAGTGGGTTTCTAATACCAAACGGCATGGCATCTCCAAGGCTACCCTTAAATACCTGAAGATCGATTCAGAAGTGAGAAAACAAAAACAGGCTGAATGGAACCAACCCAATCTTGTTCCTCTGGTGGCGGGCATGAGTATTTTTGTCGCCTTGTTTGTTCCTGCGATTCGCGCCTATAGACGACGACAGAAGCTGGTCATAAATACCGACAAGTAATAAAAGGCTGAAGAATAATTTTCAGGTTTAAGGACGTTCTACCATGCTTGCTTATATTATCAGACGACTGATTTACGCCATTCCTATTCTTATGGGTGTCAATCTGATTACTTTTTTACTTTTCTTTGTGGTGAACACCCCTGACGATATGGCTCGGGCTCAGCTGGGTGATAAATACGTCACTGGCGAAGCCATTGAACTCTGGAAAGAGACGAATGGTTACCACCAGCCCCTGTTCTTCAACGATAAAGAGGAAGGCCTTACAGCACTGACAGAAACCATCTTTTTCAACAAATCCATCAGCCTTTTCACCTTTGACTTTGGACAGTCTGAAAGTGGACGGGATATTACCAGCGATGTTTCCCAGCGCGTGTGGCCCAGCGTCATGTTTGCCCTGCCAACACTCCTTATCGGGCTCTGGGTCAACATCTGCATAGCCCTGTTAGTGGTTATGTTTCGCAATACCGGGCTTGAGAAAGCATTTGTTATCTCTTTCGTTGGCTTGATGTCTGTCTCTTACCTGTTCTACATCATAGGCGGCCAGTATCTGGTCACCCGCTTGTGGAATCTGGTGCCTGTCTCAGGCTTCCAGACCGGGCTTGATTCCTTCAGGTTTCTGGTTCTGCCCGTTGCTATTGGCGTCATTGCTGGTACCGGAGCCGGGGCCCGTCTCTACCGTACACTGTTCCTGGAAGAAGCGGATCAGGACTACGCCCGCACAGCCAGGGCAAAAGGAGTGAGCGAAGTCACCGTACTTTTTAGACACATTCTGCCTAACGCCATGATCCCGATTCTGACCAATATCGTGATTGTCATTCCAATGCTGTTTATGGGCAGTCTGGTGATGGAATCCTTCTTTGGCATCCCGGGTCTGGGCAGTTACATGATTGACGCCCTGAAATCCCAGGACTTCGCCATTGTCAGAACAATGGTGTTCATTGGCTCAGTGCTCTACATCATAGGTCTGATTGCTACTGATATTTCATACACACTGGTCGATCCCCGTGTCAGGCTGAACTAGGAGAGCATCCATGAAACCGGTTATTTTATGGAGTGATGCGTTGCTGTTTATCCTTTTGGCAGCCATGATCACATTCATTGTCAGCATCATTCGCAACAACCAGAGTCGTGAACGCTGGAGTAGAGTTTTTCATTCCCGACTGGGTATGTCCTGCTTTCTGATTATTCTTACCTACATTGTCATTGGTGTCCTGGATTCATTGCATTTTCGCAAGGCGGTCGAACCTGTTGAAGGTCAGGAGCAAACTGAGGTTTATTACTCCAGCCATATAAACAGTGTTCTGGATCTGATGCTGGGGGAAATGGGAGAGGAAAAGGAAAAAACCTATTCAGCGCCTTTCTCACTGAAATCATACTCCAAGGAAAATATGCAAGATGAACAGGGTAATACTTACCGGGCTTATGCGAGCCTGAAACATGCAGGTAAGCATCTGGAATCCCCTGATGACAAACCTTTGGATATTGTCCTGCAATCGTTTCAGGCGCTTCTCATGGGTCTTTTGATCAGTGCCCTTCTGATTGCTCCCCACTCCTATTGGATGACAGGAAAAAACAGCATCTACCCATGGAAAACGGCCTATGTCACCCTGACCATTATTATTTGCTTGCTCAGCTGGATGATTCACATCAGCTCTCTTTATCACATCCTGGGCACAGATAAAGCAGGTAACGATGTTCTTTACCAATGCCTCAAAGGTATTCGCACCGCCATGTTGATTGGCACTCTGGCTACTTTGATCATGATGCCTATTGCGATTTCCCTTGGAATAGCCGCTGGCTACTTCAAAGGTTGGGTAGACGACATTATTCAGTATTTGTATACCACTCTCAGCTCTATTCCAGGCCTTCTGCTGATTGCAGCCTCTGCTCTGCTGTTCCAGATCTGGATTGACCTGAACCCTGATTACTTTGCCACCGGACTTGAAAAAGGTGATGCCAAATTCATCGGCCTATGCTTTATTCTCGGAGTTACCAGCTGGGCCACTCTGTGTCGTCTGCTCAGAGCGGAAACCCTGAAAATCAGTCAACTTGACTATGTTCAGGCTGCCCATGCTTTTGGCGTCAGCCATGCCAGAATCATTACCAAACACATTCTTCCCAATGTCACCCATATCATACTGATCATCTTTGTGCTCGACTTCAGTGGCCTGGTACTAGCCGAGGCAGTTCTGGCCTACATTGGTGTGGGAGTCGACTCTTCCATGCACAGTTGGGGTAACATGATCAGCGCAGGCAGCGCAGAACTCAGTCGGGTACCCGCTGTCTGGTGGAACCTTGCAGGTGCTTTTACCCTGATGTTTGTTTTGGTGCTGGCAGCCAACCTGTTCTCGGACCTTGTTAATGACGCCTTTAACCCCAAAACCAGGTTGGAGGCTGCCTGATATGAGCATTGCTAAATCCCTTAGCGCGACCGTGTCCAAAGCAGCTGAGAGCAAAGAATGGGCATTGCAGGTAACCAACCTTAATGTTGTCCTGAGACATGAACCCGGAACCCGAATTCTGAAAAACGTCAGTTTTCATCTAAATAAAGGTGAAGTCTATGCATTGGTGGGCGAGTCAGGCAGTGGCAAGTCGATGACATCGTTGTCAATCATGCGCCTCTTGCCCGATGCCATGAAAATCACTCAGGGAAACATCTGGCAAAGCGATACCAACCTCTTTGCCCTGACAGAGCAGGAAATGGGTTACGTACGCGGTAAAAAGATCGCCATGATCTTTCAGGATGCATTGACCTCTTTGAATCCAGTTCAAAAAGTAGGTGACCAGATTGCAGAAGCCCTGAAAACACACACCCACCTGACGGGTGACAACATCAGAAAACGCGCCATCCAACTGTTTGAAGAGGTCGGCCTTCCTGATCCCGATAGCCGCATAGACTGGTATCCCCACCAAATGTCCGGTGGTCAGCAGCAGCGAGTCATGATTGCTATGGCCCTTGCCTGTGAACCGGATATTCTGCTGGCAGATGAGCCCACCACAGCTCTGGATGTCACCATTCAAAAGCAGATTCTGGCACTGTTGAAAACGTTGACCATCAGCCGTGATCTGGCGGTATTGTTGATTACCCATGATATGGGCGTCGTACGCGAGACCGCTGACCGTGTTGGCGTTATGTATCAGGGCGAGATCGTTGAGGAGGGCACCTGTGATAACTTTTTCGAAAATCCTCGTGAAGAATACAGCCGTCGTCTGATCAACAGCTTGCCTGACACGGACGCTTACCGCTCTCAGACCGATTCCCCTCCATTGTTGCAGGTCGACAACCTGGGAGTTCACTTCCCCATTCGCAAAGGAATCCTCCAGAGAGTCCACGATTACACCAAAGCCGTTAATGGTATCAGCTTCTCCATCGCTAAAGGTGAAACGCTGGCTCTGGTTGGAGAGTCGGGTTGTGGAAAATCCACCACTGGCCGTGCCATTCTTAATCTGGAAAAAGCGACCAGTGGTGAGATCTGGTATAACCACCAAAAAATTAGCGCTTTCTCCCGCAAGGAGATGTTACCGCTTCGTAAAAAGATCCAGGTGATATTCCAAAGTCCATACTCTTCTTTAAACCCACGTATGACGGTGGGCGATATTATCGAAGAGGGTATGGTTAGTCTGCAGATGGGTCTGAGTAAATCAGAAAGGGAACAACGCGTTAAATCACTTCTTAATAGAGTTCAGCTGGAGCCTGAGCACCGTTATCGATATCCCCACGAGTTCTCTGGTGGTCAACGCCAGCGTATCGCAATCGCCCGGGCGCTTGCAGTTAAGCCTGACCTGATTATTTGCGACGAGCCCACCAGCGCACTGGATGTCTCTATCCGTTCGGAAGTCATGAATCTATTGCTGGAATTGCAGAGAGAGCTGCAAGTTTCTTATCTGTTTATTACTCACGACCTCTCAATCATTCCTCATCTGGCTCACCGGGTTGCGGTGATGCAGGGCGGCAAGATCGTTGAACAAGGCTACACCGAAGATATACTGACCAGACCTCAGCACGACTACACTCGTAAGCTACTCAGTGCCGTTCCAAATGCAAGCTAACTCCCCCGCCCATCGGGTTTTCTTTGGGCGAGGGTTTTGAATCCTTACCACTCCTGAGAGTGCACAGGCGCCAAAAACAGGCCCTACACTCTTTAGACATGAACCTGCCACCATCATAACCCGTGATGCAGGAGACTTAATGCTCACCACCCTGAGGCTGGTTATGAGCTATCGGGGACAGAGTTATAATCATCTTGCTACTATCTGAGAACGATACCTTGCTGAAGTAAGTGGGAGACCAGTTACTTTGCTCGTTTGTTTTCACAGGACCGTAATCCCTGCCATCCACTGACAGGGTAATCATGTACGGTTGCTCATTAGGATAATAAAATCTACCACCCGCAAAAATGGTAAAAGTATAGGTGGGTTGATATACATCGGGACTGTCGAAAGACCAGCCTACACTCCCTTGAGGATACCTTGCATCGGTGGGATGAAGATCGTTATTCACATTCTGGAAGCTGATATTGGTACTGACGGGAAGATAAACACCAGAGTTGATAACGCTATCAATTGTAACAGCCAAGCCACCCACCTTCCTGAAATACCTGAGGGCATTATGTTCAAAGCCTGGAGCAGTGGCACTAAAACCATAACTCATTCCCACCGTTTCATCTCTGAATGTCACTTCTGCTGCGAATGTTGTGGACAGGAAGCCGGAAAGGAGTAAACCAACAGGAATAGCCAGTAAAACTTTCATAACTAAACAAACCTCTTCTGATGTTATAACCCGGAAATATCACGAAGCCGCTTTAACCAGAACCAAGGGCACAGGAAAAACTCTCGGTCAGTGTTTATTCATCTATATAAAAACAAACGCACGTCACTTGTCAGGCTTTTGCCAGCTCATTCGTGGCTAACGACAACATCACATCAATCGGATAGCAGCAGAACGAGAAACCAGACACTTTATGAAATTCCCAGATCAACCCAAAGCTCTAGTATAGATACTCATTTCTGTCGCTGCTTTTTTTGCCAAGAAAAATCTGAAGCTCCTCCCCATCCAGAATTACTATCAGGTAGCTGCGACGGGCAACCTGAATGGCAGGTGCATTTTCGTAACGATCTACGCCAATTACTACAGGACCCGGCTCCTGTAATTCTAAGGCAGCTTCCTTGTCTGACACTCTGCACCCCAACAACATTAGCTTCGTCGTTAAAGATGTCAGCGCCTTACCAACCTCTACACTCATCTATCGCCTACGTATTTGGAGGTTTTTTTACTTTGTGAGGTGGTATGCTGAGTAGACAAAAGATGTGAATTTTTTAGACACGCCAGTTGTCTGTACCTCCACGTCACAACAAAAGAATCACGACAATGAAAACACTGATAAAAACGCTTATGAAAACTCTGGCCATATTATATGGACTGCTCGCAACTTCAGTCGCTATAGCCGCTCCTGACGCAGACCTTTGGCCCTATTGGAAAACACAGAATGCTGATAGCACTAAAACTCTATCTCACCAGGCATGGGATGATTTCCTGAAGAAGTATGTAAAGCAGGACAGTACTGGATTGAATCGCCTGCCCTACGCATCCATTTCTCAGAAAGATAAAGCCTCCCTTGATACCTACATCAATAAGCTGGCAAATACAGCTATACGTCAATACAACCGGGAAGAGCAAAGAGCCTATTGGGTAAACCTCTACAATGCCCTAACGGTTAAAGTTGTCATTGAAGCCATGCCAGTAGAGTCGATTCTGGATATTAAGCTGTCGTCCGGCTTTTTCAGCAAAGGCCCATGGAAGAAAAAGCTACTCACCATTGAGGGAGAGAAAGTGAGCCTTGACGATATTGAACACAGGATACTTCGCCCAATATGGAATGACCCTCTGACGCATTACTCTGTAAACTGTGCATCTGTTGGATGTCCTAATTTGCAAAACTACGCCTTCACTGCTGAGAACATGAAAAAGAACCTGACCCGCGCCGCTTTCGAATTCGTAAATACGTCCAGAGGTGTTGATTTTAACGACGACGGCGAACTGATTGTTTCCAGCATTTACAAATGGTTCAAAGAGGATTTTGGCACAACAGACGAAAAAATTATTGAGCACCTAAGCACTTATGCCAAGCCAGACCTGGCGGATCGTCTCAGTAAAATAGATGAAATTGAGGATGATCAGTACAATTGGAAGCTGAACATTGATAAAAGGCGCGCCCAAAAAGGCACACTCTAACCTTTACATACATCAATTGTCTTGATTACCAGGTGATTCAGCTACTTATCCACAGTTTTCCCTGCTGGAGTAAAATCCTGTCTATCTCCAGGAGCCTGTCGGACTTAAGGCTGTCCTACTGCGGTTGCAACACTGCGACTGGCAAAAAGCCTTCATCGCAACCTTGCAGAAGGTGCAGAGCAGGAAGGGGTAAGCCTGAACCAGCACATAGTCAATATCCTTAGCTACTCTTCAGGTTTTTGCGCTGCCACCAGTGATTGGTGTCATTGAGATTCCATGAGAGCAAAATTCTGCTTGTTTTGGCTGAGGGAGTTGACTTCAGAAAAGCGGGTCAGGCTGTTTTCTGCTGGAATACCTGTATTTTTTCAAGGTCGCTTTTTTCTGCAGTTTGAACGTTATATAAATCCCAGCGAACCTGCAGACTCAACCAGAAGTCTGGTGACATTCCGAAAAAACGGGCTAGCCTCAACGCTGTACTGGGTGTGATCCCACGCTTTTTATTGACCAATTCATTCACTCGCTGATAAGGCACGTGAATGGCGTCCGCTAACTCCCTTTGTGAAATATTCATAGGCATCAGGAACTCTTCCAGCAACATTTCACCGGGATGGGTAGGTGGTCGGTTTTCAGGCACTCTGGTCATCCGTTGCTCCTAGTGGTAATCGGTG
>NZ_JAHHPQ010000771.1:0-2637 GCF_024606245.1 Endozoicomonas sp. SESOKO2 | reverse complement strand
GGAACAGTTCCGTACTGAACTCACCATTCTTGTCTTTCCATTCAGGCCAGCCCAGAACCATTTTCACTTCCTCATGGTTTAGCATGCCCTTGCTGGTATTCATGGACGAGAAGGTGCGGAACCGCACGATGTTGAATTGGCCATCTTTGTCTTTCCATTCAGGCCAGTCCAGTACCTCTTTCACTTCCTCATGGTTGAGCATGCCTTTGCTACTGTTCATGGATGAGAAGGTGCGAAATAGCTCCATATTGAACTCGCCGTCCTTGTCTTTCCATTCAGGCCAGCCCAGTACCTCTTTTACTTCCTCGTGTTTGATGATGCCTTTTGTGTTGTACATGGACGAGAAGGAGCGGAATAGCTCCATATTGAACTCGCCATCCTTCTCTTTCCATTCCTGCCAGCTCAGCACCTCTTTCACTTCCTCATGTTTGGGAATGCCTTTTGTGTTGTACATAGACGAGAAAGAGCGGAACAACTTCATGTTGAACTTGCCATCCCTGTCTTTCCATTCAGGCCAGTCCAGCACCGCTTTCACTGCCTCATGTTTGGGTACGCCCCGGCCATTGTTCATGGTCGCGAAAGAGCGGAAAAGCTCCTTATTGAATTCGCCAGTCTTGTCTTTCCATTCAGGCCAGCCCATCAACTCTTTCACTTCTTTATGTTCGGGCACGCCTTTGCCATTATTCATGGACGATAAGGAAGTCAATACATCCAGAGTCGCTAAATATTCGAGCTCACCCTGGCTATGTTCAGCAAAATCACGTATGTATTTTTTTTTATTTTTTAGCATGCTCGTGAGCATGCCTGTATTTTTGATGGTTTCAGGAACGTGCTCAAAAAAAGCGATCGTATTATCGAAGAAACCATTAAAAGACCTTCTATCTACGAATCCAAGCATTTTATAAAAAGTGTACTTGGCAGTGATGTTTTTTTTATTGAATACCCCTATCAGGGTTTGTGCTTTTTCCAGCTCTTCCTCGCTCAATTTGTATTTGATATTTTTTTTCATTTTTTCCAATGGGTCATCGTAGATCTGAGTGTCTGCCTGTTTCCTTTTTTTGGTCGGTGGTGCAGCAACTGCTTTTGAATGATTTCTCTTTCTACCCGAGCCCTTGTTTTTTTTTCGAGCAGGTTCTGATGAATCCGGCTCTGTTTCTTCCCCGGTTTCTCTTGCTCTTTTTATACCCTTAGTACCCGACAGGCACTTGTTGCAAATAAATGCCGAAGCTGTTGCCTCATTCGCTATACGACTTAATTCCTGTTTATTCAGTACCTTGTTACACTTCGAACAAGTCACAGCTGGCTCCCCAATATTCTGCTCAGCTGACGGGGTCATTGGATCATCGCCTCCGTGACCACTGCCGCCTGTTGAACGAATTCTCTGGCTAATGGTAGCGGCTCCGAACATCTGGCCTGTTGTCGCGGTAGTTGAGACTTTGATTATTCTGGAGGGTTGATTCTTTTTCCTGGTACCCGCCTGCCGACCAGAATATCTGCAAGAAGTGATCTCACTGTAAACAATGAGTTCCTTATCATGCTCTGCCAACCATCTCTGAATCAGCCCCGGATGCATCGTGTCAGGATCTGATCCTTTCAGATCGAGAAGGTCCGCTTCAATCACCCTGATCCGATCTGACAAAATCCGTGTCAGCGTGGTTTGGCCCGTCATAATCGCCCATAGCCGTTTGATACGAAGCATTCGTAGCAGTTGCCTTTTTTGTTGCAGGCATTTTTGAACAGGGGCCAGAGCAGGGGTAAGTTCAGGCTGGGGCTCCGGGTCAGGATTCCAGTTGTTTCCGCCGGGTGGCTTGCCTCCATCGTTTACGTCGGCAGCAACTATGGCGAGCGGTGAAGTGGAAAAGTGCTTCAGGGCTTCAAGGGACATAACCATCTGGTCAATGTGGCGTGTTTGCTTCATGGGCCAAATGGGTAGGGGAGGCAATTGGAGTGACGCAGCAGGACTGTTATTCGGCAGCAGCTTTAGCAAATGGGGAGGGTGTTGCATAAACCCTACCGGATGAGGATTGGGCGGTTCAGGTTCAACCAACTGATTGGCATATAAGAAACGGGCTGGTAGCGAGTTTGAGTCGACTAATCCCATTGCAGGCAGCGACTTCCCAAACATTATGGTCACTGACAGAAGCAGTGATCGGACCATCGAGCAGGCAGTTTTGTTTTTTTGTGAGCGTCCCATAGACTCAGGACCATTGATTGACCTTTGTTATTTGCACCGGAATGTATAGCACCTTCCTGCTCAGCGTGCCATGAACGGAGTTGGTGAAGAAGGTGTTTTTTTAAATGAGCGGGTTTGCTCGAAGGAAGCTTTCATTAAACGACTTATGACATATGATATCTGATGGGTCAGATTGAAGGCATAAGCCCATTAGAAAATACTCCCACACTCATCAAGTAACTCTAATTCCTGACAACTCTGATAAACATCAGGATCAACCACTGATAATAAAGGTTCTCGACTTTTTAACCGCTTTATTTCGCTGCATGCCTGTTGCCTCCATCCCTCGAGTATGTGGTCAGAGATGTCGATTTTGGCTTTTTTAAGGACGGTCACTATATGCATAAGTTCCATTTCATCCCTGTACCCGTCCAGTAATGTCAGTATTTCGATGTCAAAAACTT
>NZ_JAHHPQ010000770.1:0-15509 GCF_024606245.1 Endozoicomonas sp. SESOKO2 | reverse complement strand
TTGACGAAGAAGCAGGAATTTTTAGACCAATTTATTGCAACCGCAGTAGGACAGCTTTAAGTCCGACAGGCTGCTAGAACTAATAGCCCTCTTCTATAACGCTTTCATCCTCGTCAGAATCATCATTGTATTCGTCATCATCGTACTCTCTGTCTTCGACCTCATATTCGACCTCGCCTTCTGATTCAAAGTCCTGCTCCGGGTATGAAGTCGTTTCATTCTGATGCAGATCTTCTTCGCCGAAGTCGAACTGCGCAGAATCAGTATTATTCTGTTCTTCAAAAAGATCCATTTCGTTGGCAACAGTAAACCCGAGCCCCAGAATAGCCAAAATGAAAACAGCCCCCTTCAAAAGGTTTTTCATGGACATAGCCTCCCTGCCAATCCGTGTCACTATGAGTTAACGACTTTTATCAGATTTCCTGAACCTCTTGCCAGAGCTTCCTCAGACGTTTGTCGGATACCGGGAAACGGGTTCCCAGTTTCTGGGCAAATAGTGAGACGCGGTACTCTTCCAGCATCCAGCGGTAAAGCATCAGGTTTTCATCCACCATTTTATGCTTCTCATGAATGGCTTTACGTTTTTCCCAAGCCTTAAAAAGGGTAGCCAGCTCCTCTGACCAGGCCCTGTCTTTGTTGACCTGGGCAGGCAGTTTCTCCTGTCTTACCTCAATGCCTTCGAGGAATCTTGGATAGTGCCTGAGCCACTCAATGCCGGCATCACAGAGAAAACCGGGATAGATCAGCTGACCCAGATGCTGTTTGATATCGGACAGTGAAAAAGCCCGGTCAAAGGATAGGTTGCCCTTCAGTTGTTTACTGATGTTGTGAGCTTTCTGAAAAATCTCAAACAGCAAGTTATCCACCTCTTGCGCAAAAGGCACCAGCTGGTCTTTTCGCTCTTCAATCAGAGCGTTGAAAGCTGCTTCATCTCTTGGCCCCTTATTGGCAGATGACAGGGCAGGATCACCAACAAACACCTCTGAAATGAGGAACGCCTGAAGATCCGCCTCCAGTACCCTGGCTTGCATGATGCCTGTGGTCAGCAGCTTCACCTGTTTCAGATGCGTCATTTTCGTCAAGGCAAACTTCAACTGGCTGGACAGTTTGAACTGCAACAGGCGAGTCACACCCATGCGGTGAGTGGCTTCAGCCATGGCCTTGTCCTCAAACAGTTTCACGGCCACTGAACTGTTCTGATCCACCAGAGCCGGATAGGTTTTAAGTACCAGACCACCCACTTTACGGGTTATTTCTTCCGGCAGCTCACCACAAGTCCAGTCTTTCAGGCCTTCCTGCTCCAATGAACTGTCCGTGAGTCTGCGCATACTGTCTTCAGACTCCCGACCAAACTGTTCTTTGAGTCTGGTCAGATCACGGCCCTGTCCCAGCAGCTTGCCGTTCTCATCCATCAGCCGGAAGTTCATCTGCAAATGATCGGGCAGATCATGGCTGTCCCAGTGCTCATCGAGAATACGCACACCGGACATACGATGCAGGTGATGTCCCAGTATATCGGTCAGGGGTTCATCGCAGACAGACATAGACTCCATAGCGCCCCGAATATAATCCGGTACCGGGACAAAGTTTTTGCGCACCGCCTTGGGCAAGGCTCTGACCAGGGCGACACACTTGTCGTAAAGCATACCGGGCACCAGCCATTCCAACCGGTGTTTAGGCAACAATCTCAGAGCCTGTACCGGTAATGTCAGCGTCACCCCATCGTCCGGGGCACCTGGTTCAAAATGATACGACAGTGGTAGCTCCAGTCCGTCCCAGCGGAAACAATCCGGGTATTTGTTCTCAGTTACCTCACCTGCGTCGTGCCTCATCAGATACTCTTTGGTGAGGTACAACCGCTGAGCATCCTGTTTCTCAGCTTCCTTACGCCACTTTTCAAAACCCGCTCCGTTGTGGATATTGGCGGGCAGCTTTTCATCGTAGAACTGATAAAGGGTTTCCGGGTCTACCAGAATATCTCTGCGTCGAGACTTGGCTTCCAGTTCATCCACTTCCTGAATCAACGACAGGTTGTGGGACTGGAACTTGCCCTTTGACTGATAATGCCCCTCTACCAGAGCTTCCCGGATAAAAATCTCACGGGCTACCACGGGGTCAATAGCGCCATAACCGACCCGACGACGACCCACAATAATCAGGCCGTAAAGAGTCACCTGCTCAAACGCCAGCACCTGAGCTCTTTTCTTCTCCCAGTGGGGTTCAAAATAATTTTTTTTGACCAGATGACCCGCCAGCGGCTCAATCCACTGAGGCTCAATTTTGGCATTGGTGCGGGCAAACAGTCTGGAGGTTTCCACCAGCTCAGCCGTCATCAGCCACTTGGGCTTGCGCTTATTCAGTGTTGATGACGGGAAGATATAAAAGCGACGGTTACGCGCACCCAGATAATCCCCGTCATCGTCTTTGCTGCCCAGATGAGAAAGCAAACCCGCCAGCAGGGATTTATGAATATCCGCATAACTCGCTTCGTCATCATTCACTTTCAGACCGACCTCTTTACAGGCCAGCGCTAATTGCCGGTGCAGATCCCGCCACTCACGCATTCTCATAAACGACAGGAACTGCTGTTTGCAATATTTACGCAACTGGTTCTGGGACAGCTGCTGACGCTGCTCTTCATAGGTATTCCAGAGCTGAACCAGACTCATAAAATCCGAGTCGTCGTGATAATGTTCACGGTGTCGCTGATCAGCAGCCTGCTTTTTCTCTGCCGGTCGCTCTCTTGGGTCTTGAATCGCCAGAGCACTGGTGATGACCAGCAATTCGCCAAGAGCACGGTTTTTATCGGCTTCCACCAGCATTCGGGCCATTCGGGGATCAACCGGCAATCTGGAAATCTGCTGACCGATGCGAGTCATACGACGTTTTTCGGTGACGGCACCCAGCTCCTGCAACAGCTTAAAACCATCGTTGATCGCCTTGGTATCCGGCGCATCGACAAAAGGAAAGGCAGCAATATCACCCAACCCCAACCGGAGCATCTGCAAAATAACCGCCGCCAGATTGGTTCTGAGAATTTCGGCATCGGTAAATTCAGGACGTCCCAGAAAGTCTTCTTCAGAATAAAGTCGGTAGCAAATACCTTCTGCTACACGACCACATCGACCTTTTCGCTGATTGGCCGAGGCCCGGGATATCGGCTCAATGGGTAGCCGTTGAACTTTCGAACGGACACTGTAACGGCTAATTCTTGCCGTACCCGGGTCAATAACGTATCGAATCCCCGGTACGGTCAGGGAGGTTTCCGCTACGTTGGTGGACAGGATAACTCTTCGACCACCACCATGAGGCTGAAAAATGCGGTTTTGTTCTGCCGCAGAAAGGCGGGCATAAAGAGGGAGAATCTCGGTATGAGCCAGCCGGGCGTCCTTGAGGAACTTGTTGGTTTCCCGGATTTCCCGCTCACCGCTGAGAAATACCAGCACATCCCCCAGACGTCCGCCATTGCCGGAACGTTCGAGCGCTTCTATATCTCGCAGACAGGACAATATGCCCTGCTGAGCCCTCAGGTCCGCATCCCGACCTTCCAGTTCCAGATCTTCCAGGGGGCGATAATTGACATCGACGGGATAGGTTCGGCCAGACACCTCAATGACAGGCGCATGATCAAAATGCTTTGAGAACCGCTCAACATCGATGGTGGCCGAAGTGATAATCAACTTCAAATCGGGTCTTTTGGGTAACAGAATTTTCAGATAACCCAGCAGGAAATCAATATTCAGGCTGCGCTCATGGGCTTCATCAATAATGAGGGTATCGTAGCGGTTGAGAAAACGATCATTCTGAATCTCTGCCAGCAAAATACCATCGGTCATCAGTTTAATCAGGGTATTCTGATTGCCATGATCAGTGAATCGAACCTGGTAGCCTACCTGTTCACCCACAGGCACTTTCAGCTCCTGCGCTATCCGGCTGGCGACTGAACGCGCTGCCAGTCTTCTCGGCTGAGTGTGGCCTATCTGACCAACAATGCCCCGACCGGCTTCCAGACAGATTTTCGGAATCTGGGTGGTTTTGCCGGAACCTGTTTCACCCGCAATAACAACGACCTGATGTTTTTCAATCGCTTCACGGATCTCATCACGACGGGCTACCACTGGCAGCGCCTCATCGTATTCAATCTCAGGAACAGCCTGTTGCCTTTCCTCAACTCTGGAAGTGGAAAAAGCGATTCTTTCCTGCAGCTTATCCATCGCCGCCTGATCGCTGGTTTTCAGTCTCTGAATCTGCCTGCGAATGGGAAAACGATCCCTGACCATGCATTGGTCCAGAGCGTCATACAGTGCTTTCTTCTGTGAGTGGCCGGACACTCATATCTCCCGGAAAATGCATTTCAATCAAAACGCGCGATTATACTCGCTCTGAGCCTTGATATCCGTTTTTCTTTTCTAGGAGGCTGACCGGCGGGCCAGGTATTTAAAGCTCTCGTTTTCTCAACTCTGCATCACGTAATTCACGACAAAAAATCTTACCGGGATCAGTGGTCGGCAATGCCTCCCGAAATTCAATCTGTTCAGACACTTTGAAGCCGGTCAGATGCTTGCTTTTCAGTTTCCCCGATAGAGAGCCGGTTGAAAAAAACCTTAAATCATTTACTAATTGTTTCATTTTTGCCATAAGATGTTTAGTGACTATACGAGACAAGTCTTGAACCGCCCTACTCCGCCTACCAGATAAAGGGACTTACCCAATACCCAAGGCTAAAGAGCAGAATTTCAACAATAACCAGAGCAGCTCCACGGCATGAAAATTTACACACTGAAAAGCGACGACCATAACATTCCTCTCTATTGTTGGAATCGCCTCCCGGAATGCGTCAACCGCAAAGGCATTGTTCACATCAGCCATGGCATGGCGGAATATGGACAGCGTTACCGTTCTTTTGCCACAGAACTGAATCAGGCAGGCTACATTGTCTTCGCTCATGATCACAGAGGGCACGGTGCCTGTATTGAGCAAAATGGTGAAGGCTATTTCGCCAGGCAGCGTGGCTGGCATAAAGTGGTGGATGATCTGGCAACCGTTGTTGAGTTTATCCAGAAAAAATTGCCCGGCGTCCCGCTGATCCTTATGGGTCACAGTATGGGGAGCTACATTCTTCAGAGCTATCTGATCCAACATACTCCCGGGCTGGCAGGCGCTATTCTCTCCGGCTCAAATTATGCTCCCAGACTGTTACTGGAAGCTGGCCTGCTAATAGCCAAAGTTGAATGCCGCCGACAAGGCAAGAAAGGCATAAGCCCACTGATCAGGCAATTGACCTTCTCCAGCTACAACCGCCAATTCAAGCCAAATCGAACCGAGTTCGACTGGCTCAGCAGAGACCCGGATGCGGTGGATGACTACATCGCCGATGAACTCTGTGGTTTCCACTGCAGCAATCAACTGTGGCACGATCTCTTCAGGGGGTTGCTCCACATCAGAGCCTGCCACCACCTTAAACAGATTGAATCGGAGCTGCCTGTTCTGGTCATGGGCGGTGAAAAAGATCCGGTCAGCGCTCCGGAAGGACAACAGAAACTTACCAAAGCATTACGGAAAGCCGGTTTAAAAAATGTCACACTGAGCCTTTATCCTGAAGGCCGTCACGAAATGTTGCATGAAACGAATTCTCAGCAAGTGACACAACGCCTGTTACAATGGATTGATCAAACAATCAGGAGCAATGAATGCTCTTCAGTGAATGACACCATTCCAATGGTTACAGAGCCCTGATCACAAAAAGTCTCTCAGGGCATTAATGGATTTGTCAGTCGGCAGTATTTACTGCCGCCCTTTTTTGTTATTTTGCCTCTAAGGGCCAATGATAATGCGTAAACTGGAAAACACCCCGTTTGATGAGCTAAAAATCGGGGATAAAGAAACTCTGACCCGAACACTGACCGAACAGGATCTTCTGCTGTTCGCCAAAGTGTCCGGTGATACCAACCCGGTACATCTGGACAAGGATTTTGCCGCCACCACCCAGTTTGAGGGACGGATTGCTCACGGAATGTGGACCTCCTCCCTGATCTCCTGCGCCCTCGCCACCAGACTGCCCGGACCCGGCGGAATTTACCTGTCACAGGAAGTCAGGTTCATGCGTCCTGTCAAAATTGGTGACACAGTAACCGTTGAACTGGAAGTGGTAGACCTTAATGAACGTCGCAAGCGGGCAACCCTCTCCACGAAGGTGGTCAACCAGAACGGTAAAACTGTGGTTAAGGGCAAAGCAGAAGTCATGCCCGCCATTGAAAAAGTGGTGGTGGATGAATACCCGTTACCCGATGTAGAGCTGATTAACTGAGCCTGACCACCTTCAGCGGGTCAGCGTTTCCAGCGCTACCAAATTACTAAGGGCAACAGAGTTTTTCTGACCGCACACAGCTCTGTCTGCCTTGAAACCAGAACAAACTTCAGGACGGTCAGACTGACCAAAGATTTTGCAAAGATTATTGTCATCAAGCTGAACACAACGAACCCCGGCGGGCTTGCCTTCAGGCATACCCGGTATAGCAGAAGAAATTGAAGGTGCTATACAACAGGCACCGCATCCGAGACGACATTCCACTTACCTACCCTCGTAATCCGAAAAACAATCAAAAACCCCCTGTTAATGAATGAAACTGACAGGCGGCGGCATTCTAATGCTTCGATGGCCCGATAGAAACAAGGATATCTCGCAAGGTACAAACACACATCCCGAAAGGTATATTTTTCAGACCTGATAGGTTAGCGTAGCGGCGAATCATTGAAAGAAGTAAAAAGAGTTCATGACATCACTCCATATCTCCAGCCAGTTTGATGGCGGTAACATCAAGGTTATCAACAAGGACAATCCGGAGCATATTCAGCTGGAAATCAACAAAGACGTTAATTCCGGGTTTTATCAGTGGTTTTACTACCGGGTTGGAGGCGCTGAAGGTCAATCCCTGACTATGCATCTGAACAATGCCCCGGAATCATCCTACGCAAAAGGCTGGATCGATTACCGGGCGGTTGCCTCCTATGACCGAGAGCACTGGTTCCGTGTCGATACCGCTTACGACGGTGAAAAACTGACCATTCAGCACACTCCCGAATGTAATACGGTCTATTACGCTTATTTTGCCCCCTACTCCATGGAACGCCACCATGACTTGATTGCCTGGGCTCAGCAATCGGCTATTGTCCAGACGGAAACCCTGGGAGACACCCTGGACGGGCAACCTATGGACCTGTTAAAAATTGGTGCTGGCAAAGGCAAGCGCTCATGCTGGGTCATTGCCCGACAACACCCCGGTGAAACCATGGCGGAATGGTGGATGGAAGGCTTCCTTCAGCGACTGCTGGACCCTGCCTGCCCGGTTGCTCGTGAACTGTTGAAAAAAGCCGTTTTCTACGTCGTACCCAACATGAACCCAGACGGCAGCCGTCGTGGTTACCTGCGCAGTAATGCCTGTGGTGCCAATTTGAACCGGGAGTGGGCTGCCCCCACCCCGGAAAGAAGCCCTGAAGTGCTGCTGGTAAGGAACAAAATGGATGAGACTGGTGTCGACCTGGCTCTGGATGTCCACGGTGACGAAGCCCTGCCCTACAATTTTATTGCAGCGGCTGAAGGCATTCCTTCCTGGACCGATCGACTCAATGCTTTAACCGAAAACTATCTGCAGGCCCTGGTTCAGGCCAGCCCGGATTTCCAGACAGAATTCGGTTATCCAAAAGATGAACCCGGCAAGGCCAACATGACGGTTTGCACCGCAGCCCTGGCTGAACGCTTCGATTGTTTATCAATGACTCTGGAAATGCCTTTCAAGGACACAGTGGACTCACCGGATGAGTACCAGGGCTGGAGCCCTGAAAGAAGTCAGGCACTGGGAGCCGCCAATCTTAATGCTATGTTCGCAGTCATTGACCACTTGCGCTAGGACGCATCAATAAAGGATATGGTCTTCACTCGGAAGGCCGTGTCTTACAAAAAACATTTCCTGCAAGATAGCCCGATTAAAGAAGATTCTGAAGAGTGACTGGCAACTATTCCGAAGCAAGCTACTGTGATTTAGCAACTTAGCGATCAAACCTCTTAACAGGAGTGTGCTTCATGAATTATATAGATCCTCAACTCGTAAAATCAGGTTTAGTTTCACAACGGTTGTTGTTTTTTCTAACCTTCGCGACCCTGTCACTATTGATCAATGCGACACCGGCCAGATCTGAGTTTGCTGATTGTTCTCTCATTGTTAAACCCGACGGGGCATCTGCCGGATATGGTCGCTGTCCTGTCGATAAACGTTGTAACGCTTCAGATGTTGCAAACGATTGTATACCGGAGTTCGGACCTAAACTGAAAAATGGCCGGTTCAGTCCTTCTATTCGCCAATGGGGAAGTTCCAGAATCGGGAGCCTGAACAAGCCTGTCGCTGTGGCAGAAAACCCCAATGCAAGAGGTCAGCTCTTTGTCTTGAACAGTGCCGATGACAGCATAAGCATCTTTTACTGTCCGGGTGTCAAGGCTTCATACGAGCCTGAACATCGTCGCGACCTGGCTTCCTGTCATTTCATGCACCGACCCACAGATATCGCCTTTGGTGGCTCACCCACCTTGGGTGATGTCCCCGAATTTAAAGGGCAGAAAGTTCATAATTTAAGCAAGACCGGAACATTTGCTACCACAGGTGGGAGCTGTAATGATTATACGGCATCTGCCTTTATGGGAGAGTATTTCACCCAGCGAACCTGCTCGGACTTTATGGGACCTTCTCTTTGGGCAAACAACCTTAAAACATTCGCTATTCAAAACAATAATTTTTTTCCAGATAATCTTAAAGAAAAGCCTTATGGTTCCCACATCGACATGGTTCATCAAGAGCCCTTCTCAATGGGCATCACCTGGGAAGGCCGGGAAGCCGGTTTTTGGTCATGGGACGCCGGCCCTGACTCTAAATATGGAAGTATTGTGTACACCAATATTACCCGCACCCATGGATATGGTGGGCATGAGCATAGCTATGCCTATCTCTATCGGTATGAAAATACAACCATGTATAAAAAGACGGGACGTAATCTTGTTCCCGGACACATGGCCAGATTCGACAGATACCTGTTCGTAGCCAATCCTGCAGGAGGCGTGATCAACGTTCTTGATACTGATAGCGGGACGGTAGCAGGTGATGTAAAGCACAGAGATGAATGGCGTGAAAAATACGCCGCTTACTCCAAAATATCAGGCGCCCGCTTTACTGAGCTCAGTGTCGCCGGACTTGAACTAAAAAGTCCCAGCGGTTTGGTCATTTCTGATAGTAAGCTGTTTGTCAGCGATTCTGATACTGGAAAGATCCATGCTATTCGCCTGGACACTTCAGGAAACCATACCTACATTGGCAGTATTCAAACACCCGCAAGCCAGATTGCAGGTCTCGAAGTCGATCAGAAGACCCAACGCATCTGGTTTGTTGATGCTGTGTGGCACACACTGAATGTTGTTGAACCCCTGTGCCAGAGCCGCGATGACTGTGAATCTGAATCACCCTGGGGTCAGGAATGCGCCCCTGACACCGATGAAAATGGCAAGACTGTTTGGCAGGCGCATCTGGATAGCTCTGGCAACCATGAAAATTGGCAAGGTTGCGCCAGATACTACTACTATGTGTGCCCGGGGGGTAATTCACATCAAAACAGCAAGCTTCCCGTTTGCCATGAACAGGGGGGCACATGGAGAGATGCGCTGGTAAGCTGGGTTGATGGCAAGAGCACCTGCAGATGCATGTCCTCTGAATCAAGTCGGATCGTTGCTTCCGTCTGGCTGCCACTGGGTGCTTTATCAGTACTGGCTCTTCATTACCCGCACAGGTAGTCATGCTTCAAGGAAAGACATGGTTTTGACCCAAAAAGCCATGTCTTCCAAAACCTGGTTATGACTTAAATCACCTGACTCAGAAAGGACTGCAGGCGTTCACTGTCTGGATTATCAAAGAAGCTATCAGGAACACTGTCTTCTAACAGTTCACCAGACTCCATGAACAGAACCCGGTCGGCTACTTCGCGGGCAAAGCCCATTTCATGAGTCACCACAACCATGGTCATACCTGAACGAGCCAGTTGTTTCATAACTTCCAGAACCTCACCGACCATTTCCGGGTCCAGTGCAGAAGTCGGCTCATCAAACAACATGATCTTCGGCTGCATAGCTAATGCCCGAGCTATGGCTACACGTTGCTGCTGACCGCCCGATAACTGAGGTGGAAAACTCCCGGCTTTGTCAGACAGGCCGACTTTGGCCAGCAGCTCTACTGCCCGGTCTTCTGCATCGTTTCTGGAGATACCACGAACTTTCATGGGCGCCAGACAGATATTGTCCAGTACACTCAGGTGAGGAAACAGGTTGAAGGACTGGAAGACCATCCCCACTTCTTCCCTCAGTTTATTGACATCTCCGGGAGTGGTCAGGGAGATTCCGTCCACAACGATTTCACCGGCATTGATAGTTTCCAGCTGATTCAGGGTACGCAGAAAAGTTGATTTGCCTGAACCACTGGGCCCAACCACGACCACCACTTCCCCTTCCCTGATGGTCTGACTGACATTCTTCAGGGCGTGAACACCATTTGGGTAGACCTTGTGAATATCTGTCACGGTGATAATAGCGTCAGCTTCTTGCGGCATACTTCACCTCCATCCTTCTGACGACATACGACAGGATACCGGTCAGCACCAGGTAAAGTGCCGCAACCGTGAACCAGACTTCAAAGGGACTGAAGGTACTGCTGACCGTTTCCCGACCGGCTTTGGTCAGATCAGTCAGAGAAATAACCGAAACCAGTGAAGAGTCCTTGATCAAGTTGATAAACTGACCGGCCAACGGTGGCAGAACCCGTTTGAAAGCCTGGGGCAGGATGATATATCGCAAGGTATCACCCCGGCTCATTCCAAGACTGCGTCCGGCTTCCATCTGACCTTTATTGATCGACTCAATACCGGCTCGAATAATCTCTGCAATGTAGGCACCAGTGAAAATCGACAGCGCCGCAACGCCCGCTGTGAAACGATCCAGATGAAGAACCGTGCCAATAAAGAAATAAACAATGAAAATTTGCACCAGCAGCGGGGTGCCACGAATGACCTCGACGTAGAGTATCGAGAGATTTCTCAACGCCGGATTGGGAGAAATTCTCGCCAGTCCTGAAATCACCCCCAGGAGAATGGCAAAGACAATGGAGACCAGCGACAGCTTGATGGTCATCACCAGACCATTGGCTATGGGCCCGGCTTTCCATTCATAACTGACGGCCAGCAGATCGCCTTCAAAGACCAGATCACCGTCATAAACCTGAACGTCGGAAAATCCTTTAATAACAGTCTGCTCTGAGTCATTAAAGTCATTCACCAGGACCAGTTGCCCACTGTCGTTAGTTGCAACCGTACCGTCGAATTCTGCTCTGAGTGGATTTTCTGCCTTGTAGAAGACGTATTGAGGAATGCGCTCCCAGCGCCAGATATAATCAATCGACTGACTTGACTTGTAGATACCCACGCCCATCAGCAGCAATAACACACCGAAGACCAGGTTCCACAGAACCTGGTTCGGCTGTTTTTCCATTTGCAACGGACGGCCGGCTACGGGTTTACTGCTCAGCACTTAGTTCAGAGTCTTCTGCCATTCGGAGCTTTCGAACCACTTGGCATAAATCTTATCGTAGGTGCCATCGGCCTTGATTTGACTCATAAAGTTATTCAACCAGTTTTCGAAGTCAGGATCTCCTTTACGAATACCCCAGGCCAGAGGCTCATGAGTGAAGGCAGTGTCCAGATGAGTCAGCTTGCCTTCATTCTGGCTGGAGTAAATCGCATTGAATGGAAAGTCGTATACGAAAGCATCTGCTTTGCCATTGGCGACTTCCAGAGCACCATCGGCTTCCGTTTCAAACAGACGGATACTGGCTTTACTCAAGTAACGCTTGGTTGCCTGTTCACCGGTAGTACCCAGCTTGGTAGCCACGGTGTACTTCTTGTTATTCAGATCCTTGTAGCTCTTGATTTCACCTTCCAGGCCCTTACGCAGCAGGATGCTTTGACCTACGACAATGTAAGGCTGGGCAAAGTTGATCTGCAGGTTACGTTGTGGCGTCAGGGTCATGCCGGACATAATGATGTCAAACTTGCCGGTCAGCAGGGCAGGAATGATTCCATCCCATGCAGTGTTGACCAGTTCCAGCTCGACGCCCATGGCTTTGGCCATCTGACGGGCAATGTCCACATCAAAACCAACAATATCACCACGTTTGTTGGTCATTTCAAAAGGCATGTAGCCTGCTTCCATACCAACACGCAGGGTTTTGCGCTCAATGATTTCGTTCAGGGTAGACTCTTGCCAAAGCTCTGTATCAGCAGCAAACAGGCTGGTGCTAAAAGCCAGCATAAACGTCAGAAATACCATTATTTTTTTCATTATTTTTCACTCCAGGGTTCCGGTTTGCCCGGAACTCAGTCACTACCAGTTTTTATAATGTGAAATAGGCTGCCAAAGCAGAACAGTATCTCGCTTTTTATCGTTTTATTCGGCCTTCAACAGAAGGTCATTTCATTTGCCTACAAGACTCGGGTATTTTACATATACAAGTCGATTTGAACAGTACTTTAGTGCTATTTAATACTGAACTGAGAAGTTCGCTAAGGTGTGGAGCAACGACCACTTGTTTTTCTACCTTTGACTTCAGGATGGTATAAAGTGCACAAAACGTTGAAGCCATCTGGAGAGTGTCTGCCATGCTGAGTCTGATTCTGTACTTCCTCATCAACGGTCTGGCTGTTTTCATCACCGCCAGAATCCTCAAAGGTGTAGACATTGAAAATTATGGCAGTGCGCTGCTGGTATCGATCCTGCTGACAGTGGTCAATACCTTTGTCAAACCGATTCTGTTTTTCCTGACGCTGCCCATCACCATCCTGACTCTGGGTTTATTTTCTTTGGTACTGAATGCCCTGATGCTGATGATCGTTGATTACTTTATGGACAGTTTCAACATTAAAAACTTTGGCTGGGCGCTGATCATGAGCATTGTTCTTTCTATCGTCAATGCAGCATTGCTCTTTCTCATACCGGGCGTAATGGCGCTGTAAAACAGAAGGAGCAGGTCCCGGGCCTGTTTCTGATTAAGATTATTTCCTGCAGACTAATACATCATTATTCGACATGGTGGATTCAAAGATTCAGAACAGGCACTTATGCCCATCTGACCATATATGTAGAACGGCGCACCTTATGTTTTCTACCTTGCTGTCGAGACATATTTGCAGAGACTCTGATGAAAGGAACCCTGATGAAAAGGATCACTCTGGGACTGGCCAGCTTCTTCGTCCTGCTCATTTTGCCACTGACCCAGACCAACGCACAGGAAGCGGCTTTGAACTTTTATTTTCAGGAAGATCCGGGTACCAGGGGATATGCGGTCACGCTGCCACTGATGCTGAACCCCTCTTCTCGAAATCAACCTATGGAGTTCAATGAATTTCCAGCTTTCAGAGTATCCGTTCAACAGAGTATGCAGAGACTGGATATTCTTTTCTACGACAAACTTTCCGGCAAGTTGCTGACCAAGGTGCGTTACCCGATAGTGAACCGCATGAAGAATACTTTTCAGACACAGGGATTTACCGGGCTTCAATATATACACCATCCTAATGGAGCTGTATTGCAGTTTATTGGAATGGTGAGGTAGGCAACAGTGTCTGATTAACCGTCTGGATCATCCTGAAACTCGTCGTCAAGATTAGAGCTCCCGCTTCTGTTCCGGGCCGGAGAGGCAATCGACTCTTGAGCAGACACTATCGATATGCTCCTGCATGCTCACATTATCACAACCTTGCAGAGTGTGAGAGCATAGCGGGCAGCTGATCTGACAGTGGAAAAACGCCCAGTGATTAATCAGTTCTTGTTGCGACCCCAGTGGCAGATCAACCGTAAAATTCGCATTCCCGAACTGTTGAAGACGGCCTCCCATCAGAATCAACCGAAGCAGGGACCCCTCCCCCTCATCACCCAGACAGGAGCCGCATCGATATGAATCAATATGAGTAGCCAGATGGGTTTGCAGGGCTTGCTGGTTACTGATGGTCTCAAAACAAAAACCACATCTGTATTGCAAATGTTCATTCATATGCGAAGCAGTAGGCCGGATGTCGTCAGACTCATTAAATGGGCATTCAAATAACGGACATCCGGCCCGCTCCCGATGTGAGGCCTCAAAATGAGCGGTGTTGTCTGTCTCTGCTGTCAAAATAGTAAAACAGGATTCGAAACAGAAAGCATAACAGTGTGATGACAGAGTATTCAGGAGTTGTTGCAGAGGAAGTTGTAATACTTCCGTATGATTACAATGATGGCAAAATTCATTGACAACGCCTACGCATCGCTGTTGCAGATGCTGCGCAGTAAGATGTTCCCTGACACCCTGCTGATCGAGTTCCATCGCCTCATAATCAACAGGACACAGATTACAGTGAATTCCGGGCCTTCTTTTCTTGCCACAGCATGGACACTTGGCAGGTGAGGCTCCAAAGCGCTGATAACAGTCTTCACAGAGACCTCTGCGACAACAGGAGTATTGCCAGGAGACCCCGTTTTTCTGACAATGCCAACACAGACAAGGATTCTTTTTATCTTCAGACTTATCCTTGCGCTCATCGCCATTATTCTCATTGTGATCATCCCCCCCAGTCGAAACAGGCATAACTGACTGAGAAGCGTCCTCTTCCATACCGTCATCGTCTTCTTCATGACCCAGTCCGCTATCGGTAGATCTGCTCATTTCACCGATTCGGCTTACAGCGACACCCCACTGCAAAATTCCTGGCAGGATGCTGTAAAGAGAGATCAGACTATTAGCCTCAACCGGTTCAGAAGCCCTGTCAACAAAGCTTGAGTCCCTGGTCTGGACCGCTTTTAGCTTCAGGCTGGAATCAGCAGGCAGATAGGCATTGAGCAAGGGATTCAGAAAAATCAGCAACAGAGTTTCATGACAAAAAGACACACCCGGCTTTTCGTCCATTGCAGCCTGAGCAGGGCCCCACCAAACCAGTGTGGCCAGTGGCAGGAACATCAATATCCTTAAGGCTCTGTACACCATAAGACAGATTAATTATTTTAATGAGACTGTGAATATAGTTGCTGAGTTTCACTCTGCCAATGAGGTACTTTTCAATATGACCAGTACTCTCCGATATGAAATGAGTCTCACCGTGCTGGATCTGTAGGAATCTTGTACTTCAGATCACGCACAGACGTGTGCACTGCCTTGCCCTTCTGAGCCTGTGACAAGCAGAAATCAATCACTTGACTGTACATTACAAAGCTTTCGTTTTCGTTGTTGCCTTCTGTGATCCGCCAGGGCTTTCAAGTTGGGCAGGATCTTCTGGCACTCAGGGCAGGTTTGCTCCGGGGTGTGATATTGACTTCTGTGAACCGACAGGGCTTGAGCGTTTGGCAGGGTCTTCTGGCACTCAGAGCAGGTTTGCTCCGGGGTGTGATCTTTTCT